>JANYDG010000071.1 GCA_025359885.1 Acidobacteriota bacterium | reverse complement strand
CGCGGGAAGCGGAAGGTTTAGCGTTGCGCTTCGCCGCTTTTTCGGCGTCTAATTGAGCTTTAATCTCTGAATGCGGAACGGCGACAAGCCGCCGCATAAATGATGTGAACTCATCGACGTTGCCCGAATCGTCCTTGGCCGAAGGGACGGGTAGCGGTCGCATCGCGCTCATCTAAGGAGCGTAACTTCGATGTGTGTTCAAGGTCAAACCACGTCCCATACTCAGCGTTTCCTTATGAGCGTCTACGGGAGAGGTTGGAGAAAGGTAAAACTTGCCTTGTTTACTGTATACGTTGACGATAGCGGAACTTCTCCGGACCAGAAGCAGGCGATAGCGGCTGCTCTAGTTGTTCCAGCTCTTCAAATACCGCGCCTTGTATCCGCCTGGGATACCTTCAAGGCCAAGCGTGAATTTAACTACCTTCATGCTGCTGAGGCGGCTGCCAAGAAGGGTCAATATAAGGATTGGGATGACGCCAAAGTCGAAATAGTGTTTAACCGCGCCCGACAGATTACTAAGAACTTTGGCACTGCGGCTTTTGCATTTCAGGTCGACAAAGAATTGTTTGATAAAGAAGCGCCTCCAGAGTGGACAAGCACTGGAGGAGAAAATCACTACACCTGGGCCTTTAGAAATCTTCTTAACCAGATGATTCCTTGGGCAGAATCGCGCCAAATACCCCCATTCGAGTTTGTCTTCGACAATGCGGTGGGTAAAGACCGCGACGAAATAGAAATGCTCATGGCGCAGTTTGAAGCCCAGCACCCCAGATGCTTTGCGGGCAGGTATTCGTTTGGATGTAAAGGGCGAGTTCCCGCTTTGCAATGCGTTGACATGATTGCGTGGTCATGTTTCGCGATGAGCAGATCCTGGCGGCAGAATGCGCCCTACAGCAATCTTGCAAAGACCACAATTGAGGATTTCGCAGCCTATCAGGATAAAAAATGGCTGCGCTACTGGGTCTACGATGCGGATAGTCTCAGAGATTCAATTAAGGAAGACGTAAATGATGTAGACGGAGTAGAGCGCCGCAAAAATTGGCACACGAAATATCTTTCAGAGCAAAAAATTAACAAGACCAAGAGGCCGAAGAGGGAAATATGCCCGTGCTAGTCCAATACTCAGTCAAATACGATATGTTCCTTATTTTGGTACCTCAGCGGCCGGGCTGAAGCCGTGCCCTCATGACAAAGCGTGACGGTTGACGGCCTGAGCGGAGTTTGTCAGCTTGCTGTGAATCCTGGGCATTTCAAGGCAGAGAAAGTACCGGCACCTGAGGGAGAAGCGGGTGAGCGATTCTCCCTCAAGTGCTTGATTACAGGGTCTTCATGTCGATGACGAAGCGGTATTTTACGTCTTGCTTGAGCATGCGTTCGAAGGCCTGGTTGATGTTGGCCATGGGAATGACTTCAACGTCGGAAGTGATGTTGTGCAGGCCGCAATAGTCGAGCATTTCCTGGGTTTCGGGGATGCCGCCGATGCAGGAGCCGGAGAGCGATGCGCGTTTGAACATGAAGTTGGTGACGTTGACGACGGGGGGATGTTCAGGGAGGCCGACGAGGACCATGGCGGCGTCGTGCTTGAGGAGGGCGCTGTAGGGGTCGAGGCTGTGGGGCGCGGAGGCGGTGTCGAGGATGAAGTCGAAGCTGCTGGCGTGGGCTTTCATGGCTTCGGGATCGGTGGAGAGGACGACTTCGTCGGCGCCGAGGCGGAGGGCGTCGGCTTTTTTGCCGAGCGAGGTGGTGAACTGGACGACGTGCGCGCCGAAGCTGTGGGCGAACTTGAGGGCCATGTGGCCGAGCCCGCCGAGTCCGACGATGCCGACTTTCATGCCGGGGCCGACCTTCCAGTGGCGGAGCGGAGAGTAGGTGGTGATGCCGGCGCAGAGGAGCGGTGCGACTCCGGCGAGGGGCAGATTGGCGGGGACGGTGTGGGCGAAGCTCTCGTCGACGACGTAGTTGCTGCTGTATCCGCCCATGGTGATGCTGCCATCGACGCGGTCAGGAACGGCGTAGGTAAGGGTCATGCCGTTGAGGCAGTATTGCTCTTCGCCGATGTTGCACTTGGCGCAGTCGCGGCAGGAATCGACGAGGACGCCGATGGCGGCGGTGTCGCCGACTTTGAATTTGGTGACGGCCGAGCCGACCTGGGTGACTTTGCCGACGATTTCGTGGCCGGGGACCATGGGGTAGACGGAGTTGCCCCATTCGTTGCGGGCCATGTGGAGGTCAGAGTGGCAGACGCCGCAGAATTCAATATCGACAACGATGTCGGAGGGGAGTGGCGAGCGGCGGGAAAATGTGTAGGGGGCGAGGGGCGTGGTGTTGGACTGGGCTGCGTAGCCATGGGATGCGGGCATCTGGGGATTCCTTTTCGTAAACGTTGTCTGGCGTGAGAGATCAGTTTACCGGATGGGCGTTCGGGCTGGCCGGAGTGATTTGATGAGAGCGAAAAATTAAATGAATTGCGCGACGGCGACGCGGGGGATGCCCTGGTAGTCGGGGATGAAGCGGATGTGCTGGTAGCCGGAGTGCAGCAAGAGGGCTTCGATGGCGGGCTGCTGGTTGTAGCCGATTTCGAGGAGGAGCCAGCCGCTGGGGACGAGGTGTTGGCGGGCAGCGGGGATGAGGCGCTGGTAGATTTCGAGGCCGTCGGCTCCGGCGAAGAGGGCGTTGTGGGGTTCGTGGTCGCGGACTTCTACGGATAGGGTGGGTTGGTCGGTTGTGGGGATGTAGGGCGGGTTGGAGGCGATGATCTCGAATTGGAGGCCGGCGAGCGGGGCAAGGATGTCGCCGGTGAGGAAGCTGATGCGGTCTTCGACTTGATTGCGGCGGGCGTTTTGTTGGGCGATTTCGAGGGCTGTTGGCGAAAGGTCGGTGGCGGTGATGTGGACGCCGGGGAGGGTGCGGGCGATGGCGACGGCGATGGCTCCGGAGCCGGTGCCGATGTCGGCGACGCGGGGGTTGGGCCAGTTTGCGGCGAGGCGGAGGAGTTCTTCGACGAGGTGTTCGGTTTCGGGGCGGGGGATGAGGACGGCTGGGGTGACGTGGAAGGGGAGGCCGAAGAACTCGGCATGGCCGGTGATGTACTGGATGGGTTCGCCGGTTTGGCGGCGATGGACGGATTGGGAAAATCGGGGTTCGAGGGTGGCGGGGGTGAGTTGGTCCCAATGGGAGACGAGCCAGGCGCGATTCTGGTTGAGAACGTGCAGGGCCAGGGTCTCTGCGTCAAGGCGGGCCCGGGAGGGGTGGGGACCAGCCTGGAGTTGCTCTTCAGCCTGGCGGAGATTGGTACGGAGATTCGACATTGTGACCCTTTCTCCGATGGCCCGAGGAGGGAGGTGGAGCAGATTCCTTCAGAGAATAACCGACAGAAAAGCAAGCGCGAGGGTGACGTGTGAAAGGCGAAAGCAGCGACTGACGAAACTCTATGTTCCCACCCATTCCGCAAGTGCGGCGGAAAGGATGGGGCACCCGGCTATCCGTCAATGCGACGAGAGAGCAACGGCAAAAAACTGCTTTACGCGGCCTGTGAGGCGTCGGCTTTGAGTTTCTGGTCCTGGTCGTCGGCGACGAGGGCGTCGACGATGGATTGGAGGCGGCCCTGCATGATGAGGTCGAGCTGGTGGAGGGTGAGGCCGATGCGGTGGTCGGTGAGGCGGTTCTGGGGGAAGTTGTAGGTGCGGATTTTTTCTGCGCGGTCGCCGGAGCCGACCTGCTGCTTGCGTTCTTTGGCGAGGATGTCGTGCTGGCGCTGCATTTCGACTTCGTAGAGCCGGGAGCGGAGGACGCGCATGGCCTTTTCGCGGTTTTTGATCTGGGATTTTTCGTCCTGGCAGCTGACAACCGTATTTGTGGGGATGTGGGTGATGCGGATGGCCGAGTAGGTGGTGTTGACGGACTGGCCGCCGGGACCGGAGGAGCAGAAGGTGTCAATGCGGAGGTCTTTCTGCTCGACCTTGACCTCGACCTCTTCGGCCTCAGGCAGGACGGCTACCGTAATCGCCGAGGTGTGGACACGACCCTGGGTTTCGGTTGCCGGAACACGCTGGACGCGGTGGACGCCGGATTCGAACTTCATCTGGGAGTAGACGCGGTCGCCTTCGATGAGGGCAATGACTTCCTTGAGGCCGCCGACGGAGGATTCTGACTCAGACATGACTTCGATCTTCCAGCGGTGCTGCTCGGCAAAGCGCTGGTACATGCGGAAGATTTCAGCGACGAAGAGCGAGGCCTCGTCGCCTCCAGTGCCGGCGCGGATTTCGAGGATGACGTTCTTTTCGTCGTTGGGATCTTTGGGGAGGAGCATGACTTTGAGCGCGGCTTCGGCGGCTTCAAGTTTGGGCTCGAGCTCGGCCAACTCGGCCTGAGCCATGCCGGCCATTTCGGGGTCGGGGTCGGAGGCCATGGCGCGGGCTTCGGCGATGCCTTCGCTGAGCTTTTTGTAGTCGCGGAACTTTTCGACGGACTCTTCGAGGTCGCGGTGGGCCTTGGAGGTTTTGTGCATGGCTTCGCGGTCGTTCTGGATTTCGGGCAGGGCCATCTGGTTGCCGAGATCGATGTAGCGGTCTTCCATTTGTTGCAGGCGGTCAAACATCGGGGTCTCCTACAGCCGTGGTGGCGTAGTGGGTACTTCTATTGGATGATTGGATTTGAAAATGGGCGCAGGTACAGGGTTGGCGGCGGGGGCCGCTAGAGAAGCGCCGGGATGGGCTGGTGGAGGGCCATCGGTACTCATAGTTTAGCGCGGATTTGGAACGAGTACTACTTGAAGGGGTTGACGATCTGAATCCCGTAAATCTCACGCTCATGCTGCATGTCTTCGGAAAGCACAATCCGGCAGCCTGATTTCCTGGCCGTGTGAACGATCATGGAGTCCCAAAAAGAGAACCCGTGCAGACGATAGAGATCGATGGCGGCGAAAACATCGTCCGGGCCTGGTACAACAACATGAAACTGGATCATCAACTCGACCTTGCGCCGCGCGATTCCCGCATCGAGGTGCAATTTCCGGGTGGCATTTCGAAAGTACTCCTGAAGTACCTGCATCGAGACGACTCCTGACTGGGCACGGCGGTGATCGAGGATCAATTGCCGCGCAACCATCTGCTTTGTCGGGGAGTCGTCGTCATCGGCATAGAGCCAGATGTTGGAGTCGAAGAAGGTACGAGCCAAGTTTCCAACTGCTTGTGTATGAGGGCTAGCGGCCATCGTAGATTTCTTCGCGATTAAACTTCTCGCCACCGGAGTGCCCGTTGCCTGATAGGCTCACGAACTCTTCGATCCAGCCCTCGACATCATCTTCTCCGACGACTCCTTGAAAGTGATCACGCACCATCTGGTTGACGGTGGTCCCGGATGCGGCGGCATGCCTGCGAGTCTTCTCCAGGAGCCGTTCGTCGATGGATAGGGTGAGGTTTGCCATGAGCACAGGATATGTGTACACGGGTTATGCGTCAATCTGAATGTGGTTCTTGTTTGAGCTTTCGTCGGCGAGTGTCAAACGACCTGCCACCACATCGATTGAGACTATCCGGCCTTGGGTCCTGGTAATCAATCTTCAGGCAGGGTCGCCTTCGGCAGTCATGCAGGAGACAACGTGCAGTCCATTGCTCAGTTCAAGATCGATTTCAGACAATCTGCCAACCAGCGAAATCGATGAGACCGATTTGCCTTTTAGACGTGTGAATACGCGCGACCATCTTTCGCGTTCGCTAAAACTAACCAATCAGATACTTCTCTTTCCCTCAATGCGCCAGCTCCACTCAATTATCAGGGTCCATTCACCGTAAGGATTACCCTCGGAACCATCTCTTCTTCGCCTCTGCTGAAGGGCGCCAAACTCCAGGAATATCGCTGAGCCATATCCTTCTCAGATACGGTTCAGTGGCAAGCCTATGAGCGGGCGCGTCGAAGCCTCGAAGTCCGACAGGGGAACGATCCTCTGGTTCATGGGATGACCGGCAGGGTGAGTTGGGAGGGGTGCTGGCTGTCGGTGACTACGGTGATGGTGGCGGGTTTGTAGGCGCTGGGTTTGGCGGTCATGATGTTGGGGACGAAGGTTTGGGGGTTGCGGTCGTAGAGGGGGAACCAGGTGCTTTGGATCTGGACGAGGAGGGAGTGGCCTTTTTTGAAGACGTGGTCGACGTCGTGGAGGCTCCAGTGGAACTCGTTGATCTGGCCGGGTTTGAGGGCGGTGGGTTGGTCGAAGCCTGCATGGTAGCGGCCGCGGAAGATCTCCATGTTGGTCATGAGCTGGTAGCCGCGCATGGCTGGGTCTGGGTCGTCGTCGGGGTACTGGTCGATGAGCTTGGCGACGAAGTCGCTATCGGAGCCGGTGGTGGAGGCGAAGATGTCGGCGAGGACTTCGCCGGTGATGGTGAGGTCGTGGGGCAGGGTTGTTAAACGCCAGACGGCGACGTCTTTTCTGTCACTCACAAATCGCTGGTCGGCGAGCATCCAGTTGTACCACTCGGAGCCGTCGCCGTAGGTGGGTTGAATGGGCCGGGGGCGGAAGGGGATGGGATTGGCGGGGTCGGAGGTATAGCTCACCTTCCCCGGCGCACATTCCTTGCCGGGGGCGATGCTGTGGACAATGGAGTGGTCTGGGCATAGCTCGAAGGCGGTGGCTTTGGCCTCGGTGGGCGGGAAGTGGGGGTAGCGGTGCCAGGTATTGGAGCCGGTCTGGAAGCTGGCGGTGTCTTCAAGGTCAAAACCTGGCTCGTCCTTGAGGTATTTGGCGAAGAATCTGGCCTCGATCTGGGCACGAAATTCCTTGCCGATGGATTCGCCGTACTGGAGTGCGCCGAGGTGGCGGGATGAGGACGACCAGGAGCCGTGACGCCAGGGGCCGAGGACGAGGAAGTTTTCGTGTTTGCTGTCGTGGGGTTCGAGTGAGGCGTATTCGGATTGCGGGCCGTACATGTCTTCCTGGTCGTAGTAGCCGCCGACGGTGAGGGTGGGGACGGTGACGGCGGTGAGACTGCGGGCCACTCCGCGGGATTGCCAGAAGCTGTCGTAGGCGGGGTGATCGAGGAAGGCCTTCCAGGTGGGGAGTTCCTTTTTCACGCCGGATTGCTTTACGTCTTCGGCGAACGAACCGCGCTCAAGGAAGTAGTCATAACCGTCGCGTGGCTTGCCGGCGGAGTCTTTGCCGTAGCTGACGTCGGTGGATTCGTTGCTGACTTCGAGGCCCATGGCGTAGTCGTAGCCGTAGGTCTGGCGGAATGCACCGTTGTGGAAGAAGTCGTCGCCGAGCCAGGTGTCAATCATGGGTGCCTGGGGGGAGATGGCTTTGACGGCTGGGTGAGGGTCGATACCGACCATCATGGTGAGGAAGCCGGGGTAGCTGGTGCCGACGGCGCCGACGCGGCCGTTGTTGTTGGGGATGTTTTTGAGGAGCCAGGCGATGGTGTCGTAGGCGTCAGTGGATTCGTCGACAGCCTTTGGATTGTTGTGATCGGTGAGTGGGCGCATCATGACGAACTGGCCCTCGGATTTGTAGCGGCCGCGAATGTCGGCCCCGACGTAGATGTAACCGGCACGGGCAAGCTCGGGTCGGCCGCGGAAGAAGCTGGCCTCGTTGGTGCCGTCAACGCCGTAGGGGGTGCGCTGGATGAGGATGGGGAGCGGGCCTGGAATGTCTGTGGGGGTGAGGATGACGACGTGGAGTTTGATGCCGTCGCGGGCGGGGATCATCTCTTCGCGACGCTCGTAGTGGTGGAAGATGTGGTGGACTGGGTCGCCGGTGCGGGTGAGGGTTAGATCTTTCTCATCCTCCTGATGAACGGTAAGCTTTGCGGCTGGGCCGCCCGGGGTGGCGGGGGTGAAGGAGAAGGTGATTTTTGTATCGGGAAGGCTGAATTCAGTGGCGGAAACTGTGGTCAGGCTCGCGGGGAGCTGGCGCTCGGTTTCGAAAAAGAGCTTGCCATCTTTTTCGTAGAAGCTGAGAGGGGTGTCGGGTTCTGCGGAGTCGGTGTATTCACCCGCGAGAGAGGCTGGAGCCGGGGACTGGGCGCTGAGATGCGGGGCGAAAACGGAGACGAGAAAGACTGCGGCGAGAGCGAGAATCCGATGCACGGGTGGGTTCCTCCGAGGGGGCTGGAGGTCAGATTAGCATGGGCGCGGCGGTGAAGAGCGGGAAGGTGAAGCAGATTCCCTTTGGGAGTGACAACCAGAAAAGCGAAGGCTACAGTGCTGGCGTTGGGCTAGTGGGCGTGGCTGTGGCCGTGGTGATGGTCGTGACTGGATTCGGCGGCGAGTTCGCTGATGGGGACGACGCAGCCTTCGAGTTCTTCGCAGCAGCCGAGGTGTTCGAACTGAACGGTGGTGTGGTGGATGTGGAAGTTGTGTTTTACCATGGCGTTGATTTTAAGCAGGATGCAGTTGCTCTCAGAGGGCGGGATGTCAGCGATGGTGATGTGGCAGGCGAGGGCGTGGGATTGGGAGCCGAGGCTCCAGACGTGGAGGTCGTGGACGTTGAGGACGCCTTCGATCGACTGCATGTCCTCGCGGATATGGCTGAGGGTGAGGCCGCGCGGTGTGCCTTCGAGGAGGATGTTGAGGGTTTCGCGGACGATATCGATGGAACTCCAGAGGATCATGGCGGCGATGAGGATGGAGAGGACGGGGTCGATCCAGTTCTGGCCGGTGAGCTGGATGGCGAAGCCTCCGGCGATAACGGCGGCGGTGGAGAGGGTGTCGCCGGCCATGTGGATGAAGGCGGAGCGCATGTTGACGTCGCGTGCGACGGTCCAGAGGAGGGCAGCGATGACGCCGTTCATGAGGACTCCGGCGGCGGCGACGGTCATCATGATGTGGGGGTGCACTGCGACTGGTTCGCTGAGGCGGTGGATGGCTTCAACGCCGATCCAGAGCGATATAACGATCAGGGTTGCTGCGTTGAGGAAGGCGGCGAGGACGCCGGCACGCTGGTAGCCAAAGGTTTTCCGGGGGTTCGCCGGGCGAGTCTGAAAGTAGACGGCAACGAAGGAGAGCGCGAGGGCGAGGAAGTCGGAGGCGTTGTGGCCAGCCTCAGAGAGCAGCGCGAGAGAGTGGGCGCGGATGCCGGCAACCAGGGTGAGCACCACGTAGACCAGGGTGGCGAGCATGGAGAACCACAAAATCCGCTTGGTGCGGGCGGAACCTGCCGGGTTGGCGTGGACGTGCATGGTCCCAGTCTATCTGTGATTGGGGGTGAGGGAAAGGGAAGGGAGCTTTGCTAGTTGAAGCGGAAGGAGGTCTGGCTCTCCTGGGGGTGGAGCCATTGGACGGAGACGCCCTCGCGGAGGCCGCTCCAGCGCTCAGAGATGAGGATGCTGTTTTCCGGGCTGCCGGGCTGGTAGCGAATGGAGCAGGGCATGCCGAGCTTGATTTTGGCTGGGTCGGCGATGTCGGCGAGGGCGGTTATGTCTTGCGAGCACTCATAGCGGACGCCGGAGATTTCATAGGTGTAGAGGAGCATGTGCCGGGTGATGGAGGGGTCATCTTCTGAAGTGATGTCGAATCCGTCGAGGAGGTAGCCATCGACGATGCGGCCGTAGTTGATGAGGAGCGCGCGGCGCTGCTGCTCGATTTCGTCGAGCGTGGGGCGATGGCGGGTGAGGAGCCAGTATGTGGCACCTACGGCGGCAGCGACGGTTACGGCTGCTCCGGCAATCTGCCACTCGCGAAGAGAGATTTCCATCATGATTCCGGATGGGGAGGTGCCCAACAACTCCCCTCCACGAGCATACCGCAGACCGGGGTGGATTTCAGGATGCAGTTTGGTTTCGGGAGATTTGTTGGAGGGAGAGAATTTTGGGCCTCCAGTTGTGTCCATCCGAAGCAGTTGGTGCGGCTTACCACGGCATTGGTGGGTTGCCGGCATCAGAGCCTGATTCAGGAAATGGGCTTGGAATTGGAGCTATACTTGGAGTTGCGCGTCTTTTCACAGAAGCCTTTGGCGGTAGCGGAAATTCAGCGCAAGAAGGATTTTTCGTTGGCTTCGAGGAATGTACCCATCAAGACTTCAAGATTGAGTAAAGCGATCAAGCCGGTGACTGAGGCTGAGCCTGTGGCAGCGCGGGCGGGGCGGATTCGTTCGACCACCGTGATTTGTGTGCGCCGCGACGGACATGTGGTGATGGCGGCCGATGGGCAGGTGACGCTGGGCGATCATGTGCTGAAGCATTCGGCGAAGAAGATTCGGCGGCTGTACCAGGACCGGATTCTCGCCGGGTTTGCCGGGTCGACGGCGGATGCGTTTGCGCTCTTCAAGCGGTTTGAGGCGAAGCTGGAGCAGTTCAGCGGAAACCTGAACCGGGCGGCGGTGGAGCTGGCGACGGATTGGCGCACGGACAAGATGCTGCGCAATCTTGAGGCGCTGCTGGTGGTTGCGGACGCGGGGCAGACGCTGTTGATTTCAGGGTCGGGAGACGTGATCGATCCGGATGAGGCGATTGCCGCGATTGGCTCGGGCGGAACGTATGCGACGGCTGCGGCGCGGGCTCTGCTGGAAAATACGACGCTGAGCGCGCGGGAGATTGCGACGAAGTCGATGAAGATTGCCGGCGAGATCTGCATTTACACCAACGATCACATCATGATGGAAGAGCTGTTTGCGGAGCCGAAGGCCGAGCCCAAGATTGAAATTGCGAAGGAGCCGCAGGCTTAGGGTTCTTCAATTTTGAAGAACTGCCTGCCTGTTTTATCCCCTATGGCCATTTATCTCCCAGGAACTGCCGAAGATCAGGATGTCGCGCTGGAGGAGTTGACTCCGCGCGAGATTGTTGCCGAGTTGGACAAGCACGTTGTTGGCCAGAAGGCTGCCAAGCGTGCGGTGGCGATTGCGCTGCGCAACCGGACGCGGAGGCAGAAGCTGCCGGCAGATCTGGCCGACGACATCATGCCGAAGAACATCATCATGATCGGGCCTACGGGCGTCGGAAAGACAGAGATTGCGCGGCGGCTGGCGAAGCTGACGGATTCGCCGTTTCTCAAGGTTGAGGCCTCGAAGTTTACTGAAGTCGGGTATGTCGGGCGGGATGTGGAGTCGATGATTCGCGACCTGGTCGAGATTTCGATTGACATGGTGCGCGAGGAGCGGCTGGAAGAGGTTGAAGACAAGGCCGAGATGAATGCCGAGGAGCGGCTGCTGGACCTGCTGCTGCCTCCTCCGCCGGAGGTTTTGCAGCCCGCGCCAGAGGGGCAGTTGACGCTGCCGGGCGCGGACAGCTACCAGAGGACGCGGGAAAAGCTGCGGCAGCAGTTCCGTGAAGGCAAGCTGGATGACCGGACGGTGGAGCTGGATACGCGGGAGCGAAACCAGCCGCAGGTTGGGTTCATCAGCAGCCAGAACATGGAAGACATGGACATGAGCCTCAAGGACCTGCTGCCGAATATTTTTGGCGGGCAGACCAAGAAGCGCAAGATGAAGGTTTCAGACGCCTTTGAGTACCTGGTGAGCGAGGAAGAGAGCCGCCTGATCGACATGGACCAGGTGACGCGCGCGGCTGTGGAGCGGGTGGAGACGAGCGGGATTATCTTCCTGGACGAGATTGACAAGATTGCCGGGCGCGAGGGCGGGCATGGGCCGGATGTGAGCCGCGAGGGGGTGCAGCGGGATATTCTGCCGATTGTGGAAGGTACGACGGTGAATACGCGCTACGGGATGGTGCGGACGGATTTCATCCTGTTCATTGCCGCAGGTGCGTTTCATGTTTCGAAGCCGTCGGATTTGATTCCGGAGCTGCAGGGGCGGTTCCCGATTCGCGTGGAGCTGCATTCGCTGACAGTTGAGGACTTTTTACGGATTTTGACGGAGCCGAAGGCTTCGCTGACGAAGCAATGCGTGGCGCTGCTGGAGACGGAGGGCGTAAGACTGGAGTTTACGCCGGAGTCGCTGCGGGAGATGGCGGCGTTTGCTTTCAAGGTCAACGAGACGACGGAGAATATTGGCGCGCGGCGGCTGCATACGATCATGGAGCGGGTGCTGGAAGAGATCAGCTTCCTGGCGCCGGACCTGGCACGGGTGGCGAAGGACTCTGAGCAGGCGGATGCGCTGGCGAAAGTGATCAAGGAAGAGTCGACTTCACCGCTGCCTTATCTGGAGCGAGAGACGCAGACGGGCATTGAGAAGGTTTTCTTGATTACGCCGGAGTATGTGCGGCATATGGTGGCGTCGATTGTGAAGGATCAGGACCTGAGCCGGTACATTTTGTAGCCCGAACTTATTTCATTTGCAGACCCTCCTTTCGATGAAAGGAGGGTCTCGCTGTTTGTAACGGCACACCACTGGCATTGTTATTTTGATTGGGCGGGGGTGGGATGTGGCGGTGGGTTTTGTTTCATGGCCCTGCGTAGCTCCTGTTCGGAGGCGTCATCCCAGTACTTGCAGCCGAGGCGCAGGAAGACGGACGTGTAGGGGATGGTCATGGTGGTTTTCAGAATGAGGACGTGGAAGGTCTTGCCGGATTCGCCGAGCATTTTGATCAGCTCTTCGTGGGGTAGAGATTGGACGGGGAGCTTGCCGAGGATTTCGGGAAGGCTCTTGCGGTATACAGCCACTCCGGGGGCTTTCTGCTCGGGGACGAAGGGGAGTTCGGCATCCATGAAGACGTCGGGCGCGACGTGTGTGGACGTGGCAAGGCTTTTGAGCACGGAGCGGACGACTTCTTCCTGAGAGGCGCCGGTTTCGAGGGTTTCGACGCCGGGCGAGCTTTGCAACGGATAGGCAGAGTCGACGATGACGATCCAGTTGCGGTGGCCGAGGAGAGGGAGCTCCTGCTGCACAGTGGTGCGCCAGTCGGGAGCCTGGGCGTGGGACGGAACCAGCGACACGGTGGTGAAGGCGAGGAAGGCGAGGGTGGCGACGGTGGCGAGGGAGGCGAGGGAGGTTTGGCGGCGTCTGCGGGAGCGGATCATCTTGTTTCCTCAGAAGGGGGAATTATAGTGGGCGGTGGGACTGGATGCCTGTTCTGCTGGACAGCGCTTGCCTACCTTAGTTGGAATACTGTCAATCACTGAGGAGAGATGCCATGAGTCATGCGGGGAATCATCACAAGATCAACTACATTGAGTTTGTTTCGACCGATATTGCCCGGACGAAAGAGTTCTATTCCACGGTGTTTGGGTGGAGTTTCGAGGACTGGGGTCCGGAGTACATCAGCTTTACCGGCCTGGGGATAGATGGCGGGTTCATGCAGGGCGAGCCAAAGCCGGGTGGTCCGCTGGTGATTTTGTATTCGGCGGACCTGGGTGCGACTGAAAAGGCGATTGTCGCTGGGGGAGGAACGGTGGTTGAACCGACGTTTGAGTTTCCCGGCGGGCGGCGGTTTCACTTTGGCGATGGGACGGGGAATGTGCTGGGGGTTTGGTCGGAGTGATCTCATCCCACCCTGCAAGCGCAGGAGGCTTGAAGGATGGGGTACCCGAAGAAGCAGATCCCCGGATTCGCGAAGGATGACAGCCAGAATAGCAAAATCAACGACAAAAGCAGCTGAGGCGGCCTAGCTCGCGCGTGCGGGCAGGAAGCCGGGCTTGCCGTGGGCCAGTTCGTCGCGGACCAGGCGCAGGCCATAGATGCAGCGGTCAAACCAGTCGGAGAGGCGACGGAACATGGGGGCCTCTTCGGCATATTCTTCCAGATCAAACTGGCTGACAATGTAGTAGCTTTCTTTGCCGACGGAGACGAGTTGTTCAAAGCTCTGGTGGCCGTGGCGGCGGCGGAAGGGTGCGTCGGCCTCCATCGATTCCGGGTACATGCCGCTGACGAAGAGGGCATAGTCGCCGATGTGTTTGCGGACGGCACGCTCGGCGTCAAAGGAGGTGGCGGTGCCGTGGATGGGGTCTGAAGCGCGGATCATCTCTTCGAGGGCGTGGACGGGGCGTCCTTCATCGTCGCGGAGCTTGTAGAGTTTCTCTGATTCTGAGAATTCGCAGAGCAGGTGGGCGACGTAATGGGTGATCTGGAGGTCGTGGATGCCGAGTTTGCCGGCATAGCTGTTGCGGACCATTTGCTGGAAGAAGGGTTCGAGGGGATGAGAATCGGTTAGCATACACGCCTCCTGAAGCTTGTTCAGAGTAGGGTCACTCTGTTCAAAATCTGGAATGGTGTTGCGGCGTGTTCCGAAACAGGAACCGAAAACCCGCCGCAGCAGATTTACATTGTGTTGACACACTATTTATCGGACGGATGCGGGAGTGCAATAGGGGAGGGTGTTTTTGTTGGCAGAGTGGGTGAGGGAGTGCCATTGAGGGGTCTTGTCAAGGTGGCACAAAGCAGAAAGGGCAACCCCTGGACGGGCTGCCCTTTCTGGAGTTGGAAATGCTGGTGGAGCTAGCTGGCGGCGACGGGCTGCAACTCGGTGAGGCGCTTGGCGAGCAGGGATTCGAGCTTGACGAGGGCTTCGCTGAAGCCTTTGATGCCTTCGGCGAGCTTGTCGGTGGCCATGCGGTCGGCGGCGTGCATTTTGATGAAAGTATCGTGGTCGACTTCAATCTTCTCGATATTCATGGCCTTGGCAGCCTCTGGGTCGAGTTTGCGGGGCAGGTCGCCGGTGGCGGCTTCGAGTTCACCGAGCAATTGCGGGGAAATCGTGAGCAGGTCGGAGCCGGCGAGCTCTTTGATTTCGCCGATGTTGCGGAAGCTGGCGCCCATGACCACAGTTTTGTAGCCGAAGCGCTTGTAGTAATTGAATACGGTGGTCACGGATTGCACGCCAGGGTCGTCTGCGCCTTCGTAGTTGAGGCCGGTGTCTTTCTTGTACCAATCGAGAATGCGTCCGACGAAGGGCGAGATGAGGGTGACGCCTGCCTCCGCGCAGGCGATCGCCTGGTGGAGACCGAAGAGGAGGGTGAGGTTGCAGTGAATGCCCTCTTTTTCGAGGACTTCGGCGGCCTTGATTCCTTCCCAGGTCGAGGCGATCTTGACCAGGATGCGGTTGCGGCCGATGCCGGCGCTGTCGTACTCCTTGATGATTTCGCGGGCCTGGGCGATGGTGCCAGCGGTGTCAAAGGAGAGGCGGGCGTCCACTTCAGTCGAGACACGGCCGGGGACAATTTCGAGAATTTTCTTGCCGAAAGCGATCGCAAGGCGGCGGAAGGCGAGGTTGGCAACCTCCTGTTCGCTGGCGGCTTCGCCGAGTTCTTTGCGGGCCTCGAGGAGCACGCCGTCGACAATGGGTTGATACTGCGGCATTTGGGCCGCTGCGGTGATGAGGGAAGGGTTAGTGGTGGCATCCTGGGGGCGAAACTTTTCCATCGCCTCGATGTCGCCCGTGTCGGCCACGACCACGGTCATTGCGCGCAACTGATCCAACAAGCTCTTTGACACACGAACCTCCGGGCAGAAATAAGGCCCTACGCCGCCTAGTGTACGCCACTTTTGAAAGCTGGGCGGAGTCAATTGCATCCTTCGATGCAGTCAGGAATTTGATTGTTCGGGGATTGGACCAGATTTGAGCGCGCGCCCAGAGCGGGAACAGCTTTTGGCGAATGTGGATGGGGTGGGCGAGCCCTGGCAGGGGGGATTTCAGCGAGGGAATCTCAGGGATTGGGAGCCGATTCCTGGGCTGGGGCGGACCGTTCGCTTTCGTGGCCGGTCTGGTCGATGGCGCTGACGGCGTAGAGGTATGCGACTCCTGGCGCAATGGAGGCGTCGCGATAGGTGGGGCTGGGCAGGGGTTGGACCCCGGAAATGCGCTGCCAGACGAGGGTTTCGCCTGCGGTGGCACGGTAAACGATGTAGCCTCTCAGGTCTTCTTCAGAGTCGGGTTGCCAGGAAAGGTCGATGGTGTTGTCTTCAGGAGCGGAAACCGCAGCCAGGCCTTGCGGAACGGCGGGGGGGAAGGTATCGACCACATCAACGTGGACCGGGGGAGTTGGTTCGCTGGCGAGTTCCAGAGTCTCCTTGTTCAGGGGGATGCGCAGGATGCGCTGGGCGGTGTATTCGTAGCTTTCGCCGAATTGGGCGGTCGTATCGAGTGCGCCGGGCTTTGCACCGCTGCCGGGCGGTGATGCCGGGGCGTCAACCAGCAAGTCGCGAAAGACAGGCTCAGCCGGGTTGCTCAGGGGGCTGGCTTTTGGTTTTTCTGCTGGAGTATTTGGTGTGAGGCTGCGGCGGTGGATGCGGACCAGGGTGGTTTCGCCTGAAAGCCATCGCAGGGCGACCCCATCGGCGCGGACCTCTGCGGTAAGGCCCTCAATCGTGGACGGGGCAGCGCCTGCGAGGATCACGGCCGGGTTGGACGGGCCTGCCGTGCGGCCGGAGCGATTGCTTAAATCTACAGAATAGGTCGCGATACGCGGAGAACCGGTGACGAAGGCTTGAGGAAGGGTATCAGTGAAGGAGCTTTCTGCCCCTGGGTCGAGGAGCAGTTTGCCGACGGGCTGGCAGGCATCTGCACTCTGAAGGCGGCAAATGGTGGCCGGGATCTGCTTTTGAATGAGCAAATGATCGGTGGTTTTGCGGGGGGTGGTCCAGCGCAGTGTCACGGTTTGGCCCGCGCGGATTGCGGTCAGATCGGAGACGCGCTCTGGCAGATCGAGCGAGGGAGGCTGGGGTGCGCCCGGGGTTCCGCAGCCGGAAAGCGTGAGGGTGATGGCGAGCGCGGCTAAAACCACTGTGGCTGCCGATTTTGTCTTTGGCGCGAATGTCATCCCAAGTCAGTCTATCGAAGCGGGCTGGGGAATTTCTTTCGGATTGAGTCTGGATGTCAGCTTACGACGCGAGAGCCGCAGCAAAGGCCTCGGCAATCGTGGGATGTTTGAAGACGAAGCCAGCCTGGAGCAGACGTTTGGGAATGGCGCGGGTGCTGGCGAGGAGGGCTTCGTTGGCCATTTCACCAAAGGCGAGGCGAAGCGCAAAGGCTGGCGCGGGCAGAATTGCCGGTCGATGGACGGCGTGGCCGAGCTCGCTGGTGAATGCAGCGTTGGTGACTGGCTCGGGAGCAACGGCATTCACGGGCCCGGTCAGGGTGTTGTGTTCGAGAGCGAAGAGGATCGTCCGAACCGCGTCGGATTCGCTGATCCAGCTCATCCACTGCCTGCCGTTGCCCAGGCAGCCGCCCAATCCAAGCCGAAACATGGGCGCAAGGCGGGCCATGGCACCGGCATTGCGCCCAATGACCATACCAAAGCGCAGGTGGACGACGCGGATGCCGGCCTCTGCTGCAGGACGGCTTGCTGCTTCCCAAGCCTGGCAAAGCTCAGGAAAAAAGCCTTGACCGGGTGCTGATGCTTCATCGAGGACCGATGCTCCGCGGTCGCCATAGAAGCCTACCGCCGAAGCCATGACGAGGACCTGCGGCGGTTTCTTTAGCTTTGCGAGCGCCTGGCACAAAGCTTTCGAGGTTCCGACGCGGCTGTCGCGCATTTCCTGTTTGTAGGCTTCAGTCCAGCGGTGCGCGGCGACGTTGGCTCCGGAGAGGTGAATAGCGGCGGAGGGTTGCCGGGCCTCGAGCTCTTCCGGGTCAATGGAGGAGGCGGGGTTTTCAGGATTCCAGCGCAGCTCGCCGGGTGAGCTTGCTGCGCGTCGCACCAGTCGGCAGACCGAGGACCCCTGTTGGCGCAGGGCTGCGGCGACGGAGGTGCCCAACATGCCGGATGCACCGCTGAGCAAAACGCTTTTTTCTGCAGAAAACAGGTTATTTTGGTAGCTTTCGGAATCCATCGCACCCTCTGATACGTACTTTGATGTGTTTTTCGCTGAATTCGATTTGGTGATGCAAGAAAGTATTTTGATTTCAGCAACAAATCTCGTACCATCTGCATCTATACAGTGGAGATAAAAAGACACCCATGAGTGAAGCCGCAGCAGTTCGCATTGACAGTATGGTCGTGGGGCCAACGATTCAGCCGATACAACCAACCCAGCCACAGATGATTGACTCAGAGACCGCTGAGCAATTCATTGCTGAAAAGCACATTGGGGAGCGCATCAAACGTCTGCGCCTGAAGAAATCAATGGGTCTGGTCGAACTCGGTCGCCACACGGGGCTCTCAGCCAGCTTCCTTTCTCAGTTGGAGACGGGTCGGGTTGTACCAACTTTGCGCAACCTGGCACGCATTGCAATGGTCTTCTCAAAGGATCTTACCTACTTCTTTGATCCTGAGCCGCAGTCTCTTTTCCGAGTGCACCGGCGCAAGGAGCGGGTACGGCTGCCGCAGACCGGCGTTGATGATCCGACCTACTTTTTTGAGAGCCTTGGGTACCAGGTTCCAGATCGATTGATGGACCCTTATTTTGCTGAGTTCGTTCCGTTGAAGAAGGGGCAGGACATCCGTCCGCATGTGCATGCGGGCTATGAATTCCTTTATGTCCTGCAGGGGGAACTGGAGATCCGTCACGGCGATCTGGTTTCGGTGATGGATGCAGGCGACGCCGTCTACTTTGATGCGAGCACGCCGCATGCGTATCTTTGTGCGGGCAAGTCTTCGGCAGTGGCGCTGATCGTCACCATGCATCAGCCTCCACCGGCGCAGCCAGCGATGCAGCTTCGACCACTCGGCCCGGCAATGCCCAGCCGAAGTCTGACTGCTACGCCTCGGCCGGCAGGGAAGTAAGGGCATTTGCGCAGAGCGCATGGGAGGCAGGGGAGTGGCGGTGTTTTCGCGTTACTTGTCAGCGAAGAACGCTGCTACTTCCCGCCAGTTTGCCACGCGAACAAAGCCCTGGGCGGCGAGATTGTGGGGGGCTGAATACAGGATGCCTGTGCCTGAAAAGCGGACAAGATTCTTGGGCATATCGTCGATGAGATAGTCGGCGCGCAAAATGCTCTTGTCACCGCAAAAGACGTAATGGGTGGGTGGCAGGAATGGGAAGTGGCGCTGCAGCCAGCGGTATTTTGGTCCAAAAGAGTTGGGGACGGACATGGCCTGGGTTGCGATGAAGACTTCGAACCGGGACGAGAGGCTGTGCAGCACCTGGGCGGCATCGGGCATCAGGGGCAGGTCTTCGAAGAAGTCTTCCGCATCGATGATGGCTCGTAGGTGGGGAAGCCGGTCCTCGGCGACGACGTCCCAGAGGCCTTTGCCCCATAGATCGTCGGTGACGACATTTTCATCGAAGACCTGATTGTAACGGCGCAGGTGCTCGCCGAGGGTATCGGCCATTACCTCATCCATATCGACACAGATGCGTTGCACGCCTTAGACTCCTGCCTGTTTGCGTTTGATGCTGCTGCCGCCGAGGTCGGCCTGGACAGCGATGGGCGATTTTGCGGGTGCTGGTGCCATGGCCGGGTCGTAGTAGAGAATGCGGCTGCAGGATTCGCAGGACACAATTGCGCCATCGCGCAACTGATTCCAGACCTGGGGTCGAATGCCCATGCGGCAGCCGGAGCATTGCTGGCCATCGGCGCGGGCGAGCCCGGTGCCGCGCATGGAGGCGATGCGGTCAAAGTGGGCCAGTTTTGCGCCATCTTCCCATGGGACCAGCTCGGTGCGGAGGGTCTCACGTTCAACTTTGAGTGCGGCGAGCTGCTCGCGAAACTCGAGGTCCTGCTCGCCGATGCGGGCGCGGATGAGGGCGGTTGTTTCGGCCAGTCTGGTGGCGAGTTCGATGGCTTTGGCGCGCTCGGCCTCAAGTCGCTCGGTGTCTTCCATGCTGGTGAGTTCGCGATCTTCGAGGCGAGAGACTTCGGTCTCGGCAAATGAGATTTCGTGCTCCAGCGCATTGGCCTGTGCGGAATTCCTGGCAGAATTGAGCTGGTCTCGATGGCGGGTGGCTTTGCTCCGAAGACCGGCGATTTCAAGCTCCAGAGAGGCGCGCAACAGTTCTTCGCGCTTCAAACTGGCTTCAGCATCGGAGACGCGTTTTCTGGCGGTCTTCAACTGAGCGTCTGCGGCTGCCAATTCCCCCGGAAGTGCCTTGAGCGCGGCGGTGAGTCGGGTACGTTCCAGTTCGACGGCTTGCAGACGGGCCAGTTGTTTGGTTTCGTTCGCGAGTTTCTCCATCGTCTCCATCAATGCCGTCTCCACTCGTGCGACTGGCAGTGACCCAAAGTGTAACAAAACCTTTGATAGAACGCACGGTGGTGGAATTTTTCGAATCGTCAGGCGGGTTGGCAGTCTCTATACTGTGACTTCCATGAGTGCCGCCTCTCAGACTTCTCCGCTTCCGGCGAGTGTAACAACGCCCCGACCGTCGCCGCAGGCCGCGACGACGGTGTGGAAGCCGCGTGCGAACCGCTGGGTGGTGGCTCTGACGGTGACGCTGGCCACTTTTATGGAGGTACTCGATACCTCGATTGCCAACGTTGCCTTGCCGCACATTGCCGGGGGCCTGGGTGCTTCAGCAGATGAAGCGACGTGGGTGCTGACAAGCTACCTGGTGGCGAACGCGGTGATTCTGCCGATGTCGGCGTACCTGACGACATTCATGGGGCGGAAGCGGTTTTACATGATTTGCGTGCTGCTGTTTGGGATCAGTTCAGCGCTCTGTGGGCTGGCACCCTCGCTGCCGCTGTTGATTTTCTTTCGCATCTTGCAGGGCGCGGGCGGAGGCGGGCTGGCGCCGAGCGAACAGGCGATTCTGGCGGATACGTTTGAGCCGAAAGACCGCGGCAAGGCGTTTGCAATTTACGGGATTGCGGTGGTGTGCGCGCCCGCCATTGGGCCGACGCTGGGCGGATATATTACGGACAACTTCGACTGGCGCTGGATTTTCTACATCAATGTGCCGGTAGCGATTCTCTCGCTCTATCTCACGAACCGCATTGTCGAGGACCCGCCCCATATCGTGCGGCAGGTGAAAGAGATGCGGAAGAAGGGCCTGAACCTGGACTTCCTTGGCTTTGGGCTGCTGGCCATCGGCTTTGGGTCGCTGGAGTTTGTGCTGGACAAGGGGCAGGAGGAAGACTGGTTCGGTTCTCGACTGATTACGACATTTATCGTGCTGTGTGTGACTTCCCTGGTGGCGCTGATTTTTTGGGAAATTCGTCAGATTCGTACGGGCCACAAGCCGATTCTGGACCTGACATTGTTCAAGAAGCGGAATTTTGCGGTTTCATTTCTGCTGATGTTTGTGTTGGGCTTTTGCCTGTTTGGTTCGACCGTGCTGATTCCGCAGTTTGTGCAATCGATGCTGGGCTACACGGCGAAGGATGCGGGCATGGTGATTTCACCGGGAGGGTTCGGCATCCTGCTGCTGATGCCGCTGGTGGGATTTTTGATTGCCAAGGTGGATGCGCGCATTCTTGTGGGTTATGGCTTCCTGTCGTCTTCTGTGGCGCTGTTTTGCATGCACAACCTGTACCTTGATGTGAACTACGGTTATATCGTGATGCTTCGCGTCTTTCAGGCTTCGGGGCTGGCGTTTTTGTTTGTGCCGATCAGTACGATTTCCTACGCGGGCATGCCGCAGGATAAGAGCAACGACATCAGTGGCCTCACCAACCTGGCGCGCAACATCGGGGGCAGCGTGGGGACAGCGTTTCTGGTGACGGTGCTGGCGCGGCGGGCACAGTTTCACCAGAATCGGCTGGTGGAGCATCTGACGCCGGCGAGTGCATCTTTGCAGAACGAAGCGGCAATGATGGCGCACTATCTGCACGACCGGGGCGGGATGGCTTATTCATTGGCGCAGGGCAGGCTGATGGCGCAAGGCCCGGTGATGCGCCAACTGGTGCTGCATGCGACCATGCTCTCGTACCTGGATGTGGTGTTTTTCTTTGCTATCGCGATGGGCATGATGGTGCCTTTCGTCTTCCTCATGGGGAAGGTGAAGGGCGGGCGAGGCGGAGGCGGGCACTGAGCCAATGCCCGTGGATTGAGAGCAGAGTCAGAACAGGTCTACCCGGTCAGCTGAAATCCCTGGGATTTTTCCCTGCTCAAACTGCATCGCTTGCTGAGGCTGCTGCCGTGCATGTGCACTGCGATACACTGCCCTCGGAGACTCGCAATCACCTGAGCCTGGTTCAGCCCCCTGGCGGGTCTTCAGAAGAGGCTATCTTTTGAAACGTACTCCCCTGTGCACTGGCAGCCTTGCATTTTGCCTTCTTGCTTTTGCGTCCGCACCGTGGTTACATGCGGGGCCGGAGGCAGCAGCGGCAGCTCCGGCGGAAAGCAAGACGCTGAGCGTCGAGGATATTTTTGGCCATGGATCGCTGACTGGCAATGCACCCCAGGGTCTGACGTGGTCTCCCAATGGAGAGCACCTGACCTACATGGATGGCGGGGAACTGGTTGATCTGGACCCTGCAAGCGGGAAGCCGCATATCCTGGTGAGCCGCGCCAAGCTTGCCGCGCTCACCAATGACACCGGTAGTGAGAAGGACCGCGATCATCGCGCCCGCTACGGAATGGCAAGCTACCTGTGGGCACCCGATTCAACGCATCTGCTTTTTGATACCAATGGGCGACTCTGGCTCTATGATCTGCGAACCGGGACGGGACTTGCGATTGGATTCAGCGGTGCTGCCTCGGGCGATGACCCGAAGTTCTCGCCGGATGGAAAGCTGCTCTCCTTTATCAAAGAGCACGGTCTTGTCGTGATTCACCTGCGCGATCTGGGTACGCCTACGATGAACGCCGCGCCTGCTACAGGCCCTGCGGTGATGAACGGGGAAGTGGACTGGGTCTACGAAGAAGAGCTGAATGTGCGCAGCAACTACTTCTGGTCGCCGGATTCAAGCAAACTTGTGTTCCTGCAGATGGACGAGTCTCATGTTCCGGAATATCCACTGACGGATTGGATGCCGGTGCATCCAAATGTGGAGATGCAGCGTTACCCCCAGCCGGGCGACCCTAACCCTGAGGTGAGAGTCGGCGTTGCAGGGTCGAGCGGCGGCAAGACGACGTGGATCAAGCTGCCTGCTGATGCCGGATTCAAGGCCGGGGATGACTATATTCCACGCTTTGGCTGGGTAGATCACAAAACGGTCTGGGTTGAGATGCTTTCACGGGACCACAAACACCTGAATTTGTATTTTGCTGATGCGGGCACCGGGCAGAGCAAGCTGGTGCTGGAGCGGAAGGACGATAAGTTTTTTGAGGATAAATACGATGTTTCCGTGGCCAATGGTCAGGTCGTACTGACGAGCTGGGAAGACGGGCATACTCACCTTTATCTCTACAGATACGAGGTGGCAAATGTCTCGGCAAATCCGTTGAAACTCGAGCGACAACTGACCAAGGGCGATTTTGACGTGGAGAGTGTGCTGGGCGTGGATCAGGCGCGACGGGTGGTTTACTACGCATCCAACGAAGGCAGCGCTCAGGAGCAACAGATCTGGCAGGTCAGTTTCGAAGGAGAGCGCAAGGCTCTGACGACGACGCCAGGAAGCCACACCGGGAACTTTGCACCGACGGGGGGATCGTTTGTGGATCAGTTCTCGACTCGGATGACACCGCCCACGGTCAGCTTGTGCCGGGTTGAGAGTGACTGCCATCTTTTCTGGTCAACGCGGGCCATGGAGGCCTATCACCTGCGCGCGCCAGAGAGCCTTGAGGCTAAGGCGTCCGATGGGAGCGTTTTGTCTGCAACGCTGCTGCTGCCCGAGGGCAGAACGGAGGCGGGGAGCGTTCCACTGATCGTGAATCCTTATGGTGGTCCGGGGCCGATGACCGTGCAGAACCACTGGGGCGGGGACTCATTTCTGTTTGATCAAGTGCTGGCGCAGCATGGTTTCGCGGTGCTGCATACGGATAACCGGGGTTCGGGGCGTCGGGGAAAGGTGTTTGCACAGGCGGCTTACCATAACTTTGGCCCTGTACAACTGGAAGATCAGTTAACGATGGCAGATGCGGCGCTGGCGAAGTATCCCCAGCTGGATGCGAAGCGACAGGGATGGTGGGGCTGGAGCTGGGGCGGGACGTTTACGCTCTATGCGATGACTCACTCAGACCGGTTCCGGGCCGGGGTGGCGGTAGCTCCTGTAACTGACTGGCATAACTATGACTCCATTTATACGGAGCGCTACATGAGCGAGCCGGGTGATTTTATCTCGGGGTACAAGGACCTTTCGGTAGTGAATTCAGCAGCGAATCTCAAGGGGCATCTGCTGCTGGTGCATGGCACCGGCGATGACAATGTGCACCTTCAAAACACGGTGCAGTTTGTGCAGCAGTTGATTGTGAACAACATTCCCTATGACCTGCAGATATACCCGCGGAAGACGCATTCGATCGCTGGAACTGAGGTTCGGCCTCACTTGTATAACCGGATTCTTTCGCAGTTTGAAACGTATCTGAAGCCGCTGCCTGCTACCGGGGGAGAGAGTAAGTGAGCCTGGAGTTATCGGCCGCAGACCTGGTCAGGGGCCGCGCTGCGGTGGGAGATTTCGAGCTAACGGTACTGACCGATGGAGGGCTGGTCCTCGATGGCGGAGCCATGTTCGGGGTGATACCCAAGCCGCTTTGGGAGAAGCGGATGGCTGCGGATTCGTTGAATCGAATCTCGCTGGGAACGAATACGGTCGTGGTGCGCGATGGCAAGCGGACGGTCGTGATTGAGACCGGTATCGGTAACAAGTTGACGGCGAAGGCCAGGGAACTCTATCAGGCGAAGGAACTGCTACCGCAGGCGTTTGCGGCGGCGGGTATTCGCCTTGAAGAGGTTGATGTTGTCATCAATTCTCATCTTCACTTTGATCACTGCGGCTGGAATACGACTTTGCATGCGGATGGTTCAGTGGAGCCGACGTTTCCGAACGCGCAGTATTACGCGCACCGAGGCGAGGTAGAGCATGGACGCCTGCAACTGGAGCGTGATGGTGTGAGTTACATGGCGGATAACTACGAGCCGCTGCTTGCGACCGGGCAGATGACTCTGCTGGATGGGCCGCAGGAGATTCTGCCGGGAATCTCGGTGGATGTGTATCCGGGTCATACGGCGCAGATGATGGCGGTAAAAGTTGTGTCGGGCGGGTGTACGGCCTGCTATATCTCTGACCTGATCCCGACCAGCGCTCATTTAGATCTGACGTGGGGAATGGGGTATGACCTTGATCCGATGCGGGTCATTGCGGAGCGGAAGCGGTTTTATGCGCGGGCAATTCCCGAGCAGTGGCTGGTGTTGTTTACTCACGATCACAAGACCCCGTTTGGCACAATCGGGTTGAATGAGCGGGGCAGACCGGGAGTGCAGCCAATGCCGGATTTTGGTCTAAAGCATTTTCAGGAATGGTATCAAGGGAGTCCGCACCGCTGACTGGATTTTTCATCAAGAAAAATCCATCCTCGCGAAAGCCAGACACTTCACAGTATCCCTGAAAATGCTCTAGTGGAGTGTCTGGATGTAGCTGCGGATGCCACTCGCGAGGATCTGCACTCCGATACAAAATGAGATGAAGGACGAGAGGCGCATCAGCACGGTTGTGCCTGATTTGCCCAGCAGCACTGCGGCAGCGCGCGCCCAGCGATAGCTGACGTACACCGTGGCACAGAGCACCGTCGTGCCCAGGATGGAAGCCGCGAGAATATCCGGCGAGACGAAGGAAGCAACATGCAACTGTGTAGGCAGATGGGCGCCCAGGGCCACGGCGACCGAGATTGAGCCGGGGCCGACGGTGATGGGCAGCGTATAGGGGTAGAAGGCCTGATTGAGAACCTCCTCGGGATTGGGAGTGGCCGCATTCTCCTTGTGCGCGTCCTTGGCGAGTAGCTGCCAGCCATTGGCAGCCACGATAATGCCGCCACCGATCTGCACCGAGTAGAGTGAGATGCCAAAGAAGGAGAGGATTTTCCCTCCGCACAGCATGGATACGAAAAGCAGGAAAAAGCTGTAAACGGTAATACGGTTCACGAGTTTATGCTGCAAATCCAGGTCAATATTCTGCACCATGGCCAGGAAGACGGCAGCGCTGCCAATCGGGTTCACGATGGGGAAGAGCGCAGCCAGGACCAGAACGGCAGCTTCGAGCACGAGGGTCACGTGGTTGTAAATAAAATCGAAGTCCATGATTGATTCCCTGAGTTACAAGTATTCCGCAGCCGAGCCATCGACTGCAAAGGCGCCCCGTTTTATCAGGAGGCTCGGGCAGCAAGGGTCATGGGCGGCGCAGAGATGGGCTGGGCCTTGCGTGGCCCTCGTTTGCGCGCGCTCATGACGCGGATACGCTCGATCAGCTCAGCCGGGTTGCAGGCCCCTTTGGCGAGGAAAGCGTCGGCGCAGTGACTGCGTTCACCGGCGCGGACGATGCTGCTGGTGAGGATCATCGGCACTTCGGAAGAGATCTCCTTGAGGCGGGCGATGAGGGCGTTTCCGTCCATCTGCGGCAGGCCAAGGTCGGCGAGCACCAGGTCAATGTGCGTCGAGCTGAAAAGCTCGATTGCATCCGGTCCGTTCGCCGCAGTGAAAACACGGTAGCCGCGGGTTTCAAGCAGGAACTTGCGGACGGAGAGAGATTGTTCGTTGGAGTCAACGCAGAGGATGGTTTTCTTGGGTCGCATGGGGAAAGTAAAGCTCCTTGTCACAAAATCAATGTAAAACTTCAGTGGGCCGCTTGATGCAACCTCAGTACGTGCTGACCAGTGCTGACCAGTGCTGACGGACCTGACAGGTCGCAGCGAGTTTGATTTCCGGGCGCACCGATGCAGGTGAGCCAGCCTCGACGGTTGTGCGCCAACCTGCGCGGCACAGAGATATCCTGTCAAAGCGCAATGCGCAATGCCGCCGAAACCTGGCCTGCAATGGGTGCCCCAATAACTCTACGGTGAGCAAAGAGAAGCCTGAGTCTCACTAACTCCGGGTACATTCCGGTCACGAGCGACCTGGCATGGGATGCGTTCCACATGGGAACGCAAATGGATCACGTCAGGCAGATTGAATCTCGAGATTGACCGGCCCGGGGCTGAAATGATGCGGCTTCTGATTGCCCGGCTTTCGATGGTGACAGATTTTTTTGAATCAAGTCAGGCCAACATTCCGACTCAACTCTTGCAACGCTTTTTGAGACTACGGGCCGAAGCCGGACAGCGCAACAGAGAAGAAAGAGCGAAATCGACGATGTAAATTTACAGCGTTTTGGCGATAGTTCGCTACGTCTCATGTTCGCAGCAAGTTGACCCGAGGATTACCTGTTGAAAGCGTGTGCATCACGGCAGGAAAAGCTGACCCTTTGCCACGAGAACGGTGCTTCCGCCGACGCGTACCTGGGTGACGGGGGAATTCTGCGGCTCAGAAATGCGATTCCGCGTGTCTTGCCGGAGGGTCGCGGTGAGGAAGAGGTCGCTCGACCGATGTATCTCGACGCCTTGCCGCAGGTGGATTGTTTCGTTCGACCCAACGGCTCCGTGGCGGACAAGGTGACTGATGGCGCACCCTGCGGCGGAACCGGTGGCTGGATCCTCACCACCCTCAAATTGCATCCGGGCGCGCCAGGAGGGTTCTGCTGTGCCGCCGGACTGGGCGCCATGGGACAGGCCCGTCGGTCCCACGACATAAAACCAGCGCGCTCCACGGGCTCGCAGGTAGGCCCCCGCCTCGCGTTGGCGCACGTTGAGGGCCGCGAGCGCGTGAGCCGATCGCAGGGGAACGATGGCAAAGGCCGTACCAGTCGACACGATTTGAATGGGGCGGACCGGGTCAAAGTCCTCAAGAGAAATGCCGGTGAGGGCGGCGACCTCGACCGGGGCCAGGATCGCGCCAAATTCCGGGTCGCGCTGAGTCATTTCGCCGCGCATCGGCCATGGCGGAGTGTTCGGAGACTGAGACTCGAACCGGACCTCAATCGGGCCCACGTTGAGGGCGAGGGTGATGCTCTCATCGGCGATACACTCGGGAGCGATGAAGCGCAGCAGGCTGGCGGTACCAAGAGTCGGGTGGCCGGCAAAATTGAGTTCCTCCTGGGTGGTGAAGATGCGCACGCGAATGCCCTCGCTGCGCTCGACAGAAGGGCTGCGCCGCTCGACGAAGGTGGTCTCTGAGAGATTGGTCTCGCGCGCAATTGCCTGCATGTCTTCTGTCGAAAGCAAGCCGGGGTTGAGCACCACGGCCAGCGGATTGCCGGTCAATTGCCGGTCGGTGAACACATCGACAACAAAGTAGTCCAGATTCATTGCCATGGAGAGCCTCCCTGACCCACTTGACACTGCGCGCGAATGAAACTAGTCTACGTTTATTCGAGCGGTATGGAACGGTACGCACGAGAAGGTTTGGCGCAAATGACGGTTCTCTCCTCAATCCGGCAGATGGGCAGCGTTTGTTGCTGTTGCTGTGCCGGGGAGGGCGTGGAGAACTAGACTCGAAGATTTTGAGTTCACTCTCATGACTCCCACCGGCAGATTCTGCGTGGTGGGTTTTTCATTTTCAGCGCTCAATTGAAGGGTGAAGACAGCCGCAGTGGACAACAGGCTGCACAATGAGCACCGGTGGCGAAGTGGCTAACGCGCTGGTCTGCAAAACCAGTATTCGCGGGTTCAATTCCCGCCCGGTGCTCCAAAAACTCATGATTGCAGCAACGGGCTCAGATCGCAGCCAGCCCTTTGTTGAATCTTTCCGCCACGCAACTCTCATCTACTGCTGACAGGAGGCCACACGATGGCGGAGCAAACAAAGGTTGCCCTGATTACCGGGGCAAATCGCGGAATTGGTTTTGAGACGGCTAAGCAGCTGGGCGAAAAGGGAGTGACGGTTGTGCTGGGAGCACGGCAGTTGAGCACCGCGGAGGCATCGGCCGCAAAACTGAAGGCTGCCGGGATCGACGCCTACGGGATCCAGCTGGAAGTGACAAACTCAGCCGATCGCGTGGCAGCGGCTGCTTATCTTGAGCAAAAGTTTGGCAAGCTCGACATTCTCATCAACAACGCGGGGATGACGACGGCCGATGGCTTGAGGAATGTGACCAGCCAGGTTTCAGACGAAGACCTGCTGGCTGTTTTCAATACCAATTTGTTCGCGGTGGTTGGGCTGACGCGGGAACTGTTGCCCTTGTTGAAGAAGAGCGAGGGAGGCCGGATTGTCAATCTATCCAGCATCCTTGCTTCGCTTTCGCTTCACGCGGACCCCAAGAGCCCCATTTATGCCAGCAAGATATTTGCCTACGATGCATCCAAGTCGGCCCTGAACGCCTTTACGATTCACCTGGCGCACGAGTTGAAGGGGACTGCGATCAAGGTCAACTCCGCGCATCCTGGCTGGGTGAAAACGGAGATGGGCACGAGCGCAGCGCCGATGGAGATTCCGGATGGGGCAAAGACCAGTGTGGAGCTTGCGCTGCTGGGGCCGGAGGGGCCGAGCGGTCGCTTCATTCACCTGGGCAAAGAACTGCCCTGGTAAGCCGTCCCTGAGCAAAACAAAGCCCGCATTCCAGAGACCGGGACGCGGGCTTTTTTCGTTGCTTCGGCTGACTGCTCAACAGGCATTACCCATCGAAAAGCTTTGCAGGTGGAGCTCCAGTTCCGTAGCCAGGCGGGCCAGGTCGTTGCAGGCGACCACGGCTTCTTCGCCTGCATTGGTGGCGTGCTGGTTAAAGTCTGAGATGGAGTGCATGCTCTTGGTGACCTGTTCGGCGACGGAGGTCTGTTCTTTGGCAGACGAGGCGATCTGGAGGACCATGGAGCCTGCCTGTCGCGCGAGTTGAACAATTTCATCCAGCGCGCTACCGCACTCTTGCGCTCTTGAGAGGCCAGCTACAACATCCGTTCGACCATGCTCCATTGATTTCACCGCTTCTGAGGTTTCCCGCTGCACGGTCTGGATCATGGAGGCAATCTCTTTGGTTGCAGCCGTGGTGCGCTCCGCCAGGCGGCGTACCTCGCCAGCGACCACCGCGAATCCGCGACCTTGCTCTCCGGCACGAGCTGCCTCAATGGCTGCGTTGAGGGCCAGCAGGTTGGTTTGACCGGCAATCTCGTCGATCACGCCCACGATGCGCCCAATCTGTTCCGAGCTTTGCCCCAGGGCCTCAATCTGGCGGGCGGCGAGGGATGTGGTTTCAGCTGCGCGCTGGATCATCTGCATGGTCTCTTCGACGACGCGATGACCCTGGTCAGCCGCAGTTTCAGTGGCCGATCCCGAGTTGGCTGCATGGCTGGCCGCAGATGAAACCTCGGCAATCGCAGCCGTCATCTGCACCATCGCTGAGGCGATCTGGTGCGTTTCATGAGACTGATGGCGAGAGCGCTGGGCAGTCTCCTGGGCGGTGGATGCCATCTCGGTACTTGCCGCGGCGGCGCGTTCGGCAGCCTGGTGGGTGGCGCAAAGAACCCTTTGGAAGGAGGTAATGGTCTGATTCAGCGCGACCGCAATCTCCTTCATTTCGTCCTGGGAATCGACGTCAAAGGACTTGGAAAGGTCGCCGTTTGCCATGGCGTTGAGCACCGCAACTGCTCCCCTGACAGGGCCGACAATGCTGCGCGAGATGGCGATGCCGAGCCCGGAAATGACAACCACCATGCCGATGAAGAGCAGGCTTAGCTCAAGCTTGCGCGTTTGGATGAGCTCGGCGGCGCTTTTCTCCTGGTTCGGAATCCAGCTTGAGGTGAGATCGGCGAGCTTATCGTTGGCGGCCTTGTACTGAACGAAAAGCGGATTCATCCTGGCGATGCGAAGCTTGCGCGCTCCTTCGTGGTCCCCGGCAAGCAGGAGTGGAATGTACTCAGATTCAGCGATGCCAAACCACGCTTCGCCGGGGGGGAAGGCGGAGTCGCGCAGCACCTTGCGAATTTCTCCCTCGGGAAGCACGTTGCTGTAGTGCTTCTGGCTGGTCAAAAAGGCCTGGTGATCCTGCTTGAGCAGGTCAACGAATTTACGGGTCTCTTCGGGCGTGGTTGCTTCTTCGGCAGCAATGGCAGGAGGCAAGGCCGCAACCAGGCTGGCTGGCGGGTCGTAGCAGTCGCCCGCCAGCTGGTATGCCAGGGCAATATCCTCGTATAAGGGTGAATTGATACGGACAGCGCGCAGGGTGAAGAAGGTAAGCAAAGCGAAGGTGAGCAGGCCAACAACGGCGGCCCCGACCATCAGATTCAGCTTTGCACCAAAACGAAGACGGTTCAGTAGTTTCATTCGGAAAAACTCCTCTGGCATTGAGCCAAAACCGGCAGGCCAAGTTCAAATCCAGCAACGCTGTACCTGCGCTGAGACAGGTTTTAACTGAGCGTGGCGAAACTGGTTCTGATGGCGGTTATCGACCCAATCGCAAAAAACTCCAGCGCAGGGGGCCGTCCGGTCACCAGATTTCCATCGGCGAGGGTCTATTGAGGAACAGGGCAGAGGGTACCCTGCTTGGGGGAAAGAGGATGACTCTCCAGAGGGATTGCCTGCGAAGAGCCATGGCATGCGGCGGCGAGAGAAGTAGGGCGGTAATGTAAGCGATGGATTAGAGAGAGATCAGGGGCCGGGGCATGCGGGTCCGCGAGCGATCAAGGAAGAGCCTCATCCGCAAAGCCTCAGTGCGCTGCACAACAATCAGACGACGGTGGCGTCGGAGGTGGTCCTCATGGACCAGGTTGGCGAGGGCGAGTTCATCGGTTTCGGCATCGCGTTCCAGGCGGACAATACGCTGCTCAATGGACTGGCGAAATCTTGGGCTGATTTCATAGGATTCGCGGTCTGGGGAGTTCGAAATCATTACGGGCTCCTGGTGCGCTGAGAGGTGCGCACATTGATTTGAGGCAGCAGCTAAAGCTTCTGCTACATGAGCCGATAGTAGAGGTTTCTTGTTTTTGGGAATAGATTACGGGTTCCCTGCACGCTCGTTTGAGGCATTCGAGTACTGATCTGTTTTAGGACAAGGGTTTGCGACAGGGGCGCGGCCGACGACGATGCGTTATTTCTCATCCGGCGGAAGCGCATAGTAGCCTTTGCGAACCTGGACTTTCAGATCCTCCGTTGGACTGGCTCCTGTACTGGCCTTGCAACTGACGGCAATCTTGCGATAGGTACCGTCTGCTTTGTCATTGGCCGGCGTGTAGGAGGCAACGTACTGGGTGCGCAATTCTTCTTCAATCTGGCGGAAGGCCGCTTCAAGTTTTTTGCCGTTGTTGCCGACGTCGATGAGTCTTCCGCCGGTTTCATCGGCCATTTTCTTCATGGCAAAGTCGCCGTTGTAGCCAAACGTGAATCCGCCATAGGCCCCCCGGTCGGCAATGAGGATGCCATAGATGATGACATTGGCCTTTTGCGCAGCCTCAATGGCGGCAGCGATCTTGACACGGCTGCCCTGGTCCTGCCCGTCAGAAAGGATGATGATGGCTTTGCGGCCCGTCTCTTTGCTGAGCTTTTCATTGGAGGCAAGGTAGACGGCGTCGTAGAGAAGGGTGCCTTTGGGGTCGCCGTGAATGGGGACTGGACCCGTGCCGGCGCCTGGAATTCCGGCTCCGCCATTGCCGCCAGCGGTGTTGATCTCTGCCTTTCTCATGGCTCGCTCGAGCTGACGCGGGCTGCTCGTGTAGTCCTGCAGCATGTCCACATCGACGTCAAAGCTGATCAGAAAGGCTTCGTCTTTGCTCTTGAGCACGCGCGCGAGGAACTGGCTACCGAAGTCCTGCTCCAGTGGCAAAACCTCCTGCTGGCTGCCTGAGGTGTCGAGCAGGATGCCGAGGGTGAGTGGCTGGTTGGTTTCCGCCTGAAAGTTTTTGAGCTTCTGCGATTCCTTGTCCTCGGCGACCGAGCAGTTGTCTTTTGAGAGGTGGGGAACGAGCATGCCGCTTTTGTCTTTGACGGTAAAGTAGAGGCTGACCAGGTTGACGTTGACCTTGAGCGTCGTCAGCGGTTCGTCATTGGACTCGGGCTCCGGCCTGGGCGGCGGTGCATGGCTGATGGGCGCATCGTCGGGTGATGGCGCCAGCTGCGCACGCAGCGAGGCAGGGACAGCTGCGCAGATAGCCAGCATGGCGAGAAAGGCGACGAACGACTTGGCTGGCAGGTTGAGCCGAACCTGCTGGTTCATTTGCATGGCAATTAGACGCATCAAAGGCACCCAAGGAAAGCATACGGGAAGCGATAGAGACCAGCAGCCTGTTGCTGCGTCTGATAATCTGACCCATGCGACAGGGATTTCAGCCTGTGAGCCGCAGCAGGACTGTGGCAAAGGACTTTCAGTGAATTCTGGCAACTCGTGCACCACATTTCGGCATTTTACGGGCGCGATGCTGGCGCTGGCATTCGGATGGGCGCTGCTACCGGCGAGTGCCCTTGCACAGGCGGTACCGGATGCCCCGACACCGCAGGCTCCGCCGCCCATGTCAGAGATGAAGGACCAGGTGACGCCGGGTCTGGGCAGCACAGCATCGCTGCCGGGGTCAAAGATGCCTCAAACCTCATCTTCTGGCACGCAAACCTCCGCCAGCGAAGCCGCCGCACCCTCTTCGCGGGCTCCTTCAGCGAATGGTCCCGACGAAGGGCAGACGACGCCCCCTGAATTGCCTGAAGCGGGCAAGGGCGTGGAAGCGGGCGTCACAGTTTTCAGGACTTACACAAACTTTGTGGAAGTGCCTGTAACGGTGAAGGACTCCAAAGGGCAGCTTGTTGCGGGGCTGACCTATCGCGACTTTCGGGTGTATGAGAATAACCAGCGTCAGTCGTTGCGGCTTTTCACGGTAGACCCCTATCCGCTTTCGGTAGCGTACGTAATTGATCAGAGCGTGACCGCCGACGTGATGGCCAAGGTGAATAATTCGCTTGGAGCGATCCAGGGTTCGCTGACGCCGTATGACGATGTCGCCGTTTTCAGCTACAACAATGGAGCAAAGGAATTGACCGGGTTTACCGGCGCACAGAGCCACCTGCTGACGGCTGTTTTGGCGCTCAACAAGGCAACCGGGCGGGATGAGGGAGTTCCAGTCAACTCCGGGCCGCTGGCTGGTTGCAGCATTACGAGCAATGGTGCCTGTGTTGACCCCAACCTGCAGCAGGGGCGCAGCGCTGGCGGGCCTGTGATGACCATCCCCAAGGAAATTCACACGCTGAACGATGCGATTTTGCGCGCAGCGGTGGAGCTTTCGAAGCGTCCTCCGGGCCGTCGCCGCATCGTATACGTCATCTCAGACGGCAAGGAATATGGCAGCAAGGCGACCGCCAAGGAAGTCATCAAGTATCTCCAGACCAACAAGATCGCCGTCTATGCAACGCTGGTGGGTGATTCGGCGCGGTGGGGTGAGGGGTACCTGAGCCGCTTCCACTTGCCGTTCCAGATGAATGACAACATCCTGATCCGCTATGCCCAGGCAACCGGCGGCACGCTGGATGCAGAGCGCAGTGTCAACGGCATTGAAAAGAGCTACGCGCACATTGCCGAGGAAGCTCGCACGCAATATACGCTGGGCTATATCAGCCATCAGCCGGCGATTGACGGCAAGTATCGTGCAATCGAGGTTCGTGTGGACCGGCCCAATGTCGAGGTGACGTCAAAGCCGGGCTACTACCCGACGGCGCAGGACGTTCGCTAGGCGTGGTATCCGCAGCAGTCGCAGCGGTTGGTACCGCTGCGTCTGCCGGTTCAGTCGGGCTGGGATTGGTAGCCGCCTCGACCTGGGGCGGTTCTGACTTTGCAGGGGGCCTCGGGGCTCGCCGTTCGCCGGCGCTGCTGGTGGTGGCCTCGGGGCATGTTGTCACGCTGATTGTGCTGCTGGCGGTGTGCGGCCTCCGTCACTCGCCCATTCCCCCTCCTGTTGAATTGATGGAGGGCGCTTTTGGCGGCCTGGAGGGAGCCCTGGCGCTGGCGCTCTTTTACCGTGCGCTGGCCATGGGAGCGATGGGGCTGACCGCCGCGTTGACAGGCCTGCTCACGGCTCTTGTTCCAGTCTTATTTGCCTTGTGGAGCGAGGGCTTTCCGGGGCCGCTTGCCGCGTGCGGCCTGCTGCTGGGTCTGCTTGCAATCGTGCTCATTGCGTATGCGCCCGGCAACACGACCCCGCCGCAGGCATTGGCGTTAGGAGCAATCTCTGGACTCGGCTTTGGCCTGCAGCTCATTCTATTGAAGTTAGCGGCAGCCGGAGGCGTGCTGTGGGCGCTTACTTCGGCGCGCATCGGTGGGGTGCTCGGAATGGCGGCGATTCTGGTTGTTGCCTGGCCGCGTTCTCAGCTGCCTGCTGATGGGTCAACCACGCAGGCGGGCAATTCTCGGCCTGCGCCGGTCTGGTCGGGTTTCTGGCGATTAGGGATTCTGGCGGGCGGTTTGGATACCATCGGCAACCTGGGATACACGCTGGCGGCGCACACCGGGCGTTTGGATGTCGCAGCTATGGTCTCTTCGCTGTATCCCGGTTTCACAATACTGCTGGCTGCGGTCATTCTGCGGGAGCGCCCCAGCCGCAGGCAGACCCTGGGAATGGCTGTGGCGTTGGCGTCCGTGGTGATGCTGAGCCTTTAGGCACCGGACGCCCAGTGCTGTTGACGGGATTACTTAGGCTCGATGGCCTCTGCCTTGGGCTGAGCAGGAGCCGCATTTTGCTGCTGGATCGGCTGGGCTACAGGAGCCGCCGGTTCGCCAGCGTTCTTGATGCCATCTTTGAATCCCTTGAGTCCCTCGCCGAGGCCCTTGCCAAGTTCTGGCAGGCGCTTGGCACCAAAGAGAACAAACACGATTAGTCCAATGACCAGCAAGTGGGTCGGCTGAAAAAGTTCACCCATGATCCATTCCTCCGCCTCTCATTCCCAAGAGGCCTTCCATCGATATTGTCGCACAGAGCGTAAACCGCTGGCAGCGCGCTCACAATCCGGTGCCGCCCAAACGTCTACGCCTTTTACATGAAAGGAACGCGGCTGGGCGCGGTTTGGATTGGAGTGAGGGCCTGTTAACTGGCCCTAGTTCACCTGGGCTGGCTTGCCGAGCCGCTCGGTGACCATATTAAAGAAGGCGGCAATGCTTTCAACGTCGCCCATGGTGATGCGGCGGTAGACTTTCATCAGCGGAAAGAGCCGGGAGCCGCGTACCTCGATGGCGGGAACAGCGGCGACGCCACCGGGGTACTGCGTCATCTCCCAGGTACCGGCATAGCGGCGACGCAGAACTTCTCCGAGGTAGCTGCCCCATAGCTTCACCTCGTAGTCATAGTCCAGTTCGCGTTTCTCTGCCAATTCTGAGAGCAGGGCTTCAAAGGCAACCATGGAATCGGGGCTGTAATCAAGTCGCTGACGAAAGACTTCCTGGGCCACTACGACTGCGGCGGCGGCGTAAGCCTCCATCATCTGCTCGAGGTCAGGGAAGCTGGTTGCTTCCAGTCGGTTGCGCACTTCGTTTGCCACCCAACCAGATTAGTCTCTGCCGCGTGTTTTTTTCCATACTTCTGATTGAAACTTGCATCTCATTTGTATCCGAGCTACAAAAAGATTGAGGTCCTCATTCCCATGCAACCCTTGCCAGGCGCCCGTAAGCTGCCATTTTTTCTACTGACGGTGGTTCTTCTGTTCACTTTGCTGCCAGCGTTTGCGTCAGAGCGCGATATCTATCCTGCCCCGGAACAAGCCCGTTTGGATCTGGCAGCTGCTCTGAAGGATGCCGCAGCTGGCCACAAGCGAATCATTCTTGACTTTGGCGGGAACTGGTGTGGAGACTGCATCGTGCTTGATTCTTACTTTCACGACCCCGCCAACAGGCCCATTCTGGAATCCAATTACATCGTCGTCCATATCAACATCGGCAGGATGGACGAGAATTTACCCATTGCGGCACGCTATCAGATTCCCTTGCACAAGGGGGTGCCTGCCCTGGCCGTGCTGGACGAACACGGCAAGCTGCTCTACAGCCAGAAAATGGGCGAGTTTGAAGCGATGCGGCGCATGGACCCCGCACTGGTGACGCGCTTCCTGGTGCAATGGAAGCCTGTCAAGCCGGGTTGCAGCACGGTTCAAATGAATTGCTGACCCATCTCGATCCAGAGACTGATTCGAACCGAAGTGTGTGGATCGAGAGGGGGCAATTGTAGGCGTATTCTGCGCCAGGCTTAACTGCTGACCAGGATGATGGAGTGGCCGCAGTCGGACATGTGCTGCATCAGGCGCGTTTTATGCGGTGTCGGATCCGTCGCAATGAGGTGGAGATCGAGCCCGGCGAGTTTGGCAAGTGCGTCGACGGCCCTGCGCTCGTGAAGCAGCGTGGGCTGATAGGGAACTTCGCCCGTAATGATGATCGTTCCCCCGGCTGAGATGTTGGCGCGCAGGTATTCCCGGGGAGCTTTGGGTGCTCCGCAAAACTCAGTGCCCGTGACGCCGAAATAGGTAAGCCGGTGCATGGCGGCAGTCGTCGGGGAGGTCGGAGCGTCTGCGCCGAGGTACATGTCCTCGGTCACTCGTGACAGCCGAAGAGAGGTCCACGCCGACATCTGACCGCTGATCGAAATCGCCACTTCCCAGTCGTTGCTCAACCGCCGTCCAGGAGCGATCTTGTGATTGCCATCAGCAATGCCGGAGGCCTTGAGTGCCTGGCGCACTGCTTTCGAGGAACCCGAGGTCAGTTGGTCCACTTCGATCGAATAGCTATGCGGGTCAAGCAGTGAAAACGTGCTCGGGTCAGGCCAGCGTTGACACTGTGGGTCGTTCAACTCTGCGTCCGAGAAGAAGACACCGGGAAGAAACACCGCCCCGACCGGGTGCCCGTTGTTCGGAGAAAAGACTTCCACGCCTGTAACGACACCATCGCTGATGGCTGGGACAAAAAGCAGCGGTCCACCAAAAATGATGTCGAGTTGCGAACCAGAGGAGAGAGTCCCGTTTTTGCTTTTTGCAGACTTTTTGTTGGCTTTATCAGATTTAGCGGCGGCCATGAGTCTCCTTTTCGAGCTGGGCGAGTTGTGATCCAGTCGCGTAATACGCGCCCCAGTAATACGGATTGTTGAATCGAGCTTGCGAGAACTGTAACCGACGGGCAGATGAGAGGGCCATAGCAACCGTGGTACCCCTCGCAAGGTTTTTATAAAACGCATCAATCAAAGGGACAGCGGCTTCGGAATCGATCTGCCATCGGGTAGCGACCACCTGGGGTACGCCGAGCGAACTGAGCGTATCGACCATATTCTGCAAGGGGTGATTGCCCATCGCATTTCGATTTCCCGTGGCGCAGGCAGACAAGACCGCCAGGCGGCACTGCCGCGGAGGATGCAGACGCAAAAAGGCTTCATCCACCCACGGGGCTTCTTCGCGGGTCGATGTCGGGGCCAGCAGTAGTTCCGTTCCCTGCATTCCCTGCAGCGCATGACCGGCAAAGTGGAAGATCGTGGCCGAGTTCAGCGCGCTCCCGATGTGGGCAGTCGTTGCATTGGAACCCAGAAACGGCCCGGGGGAGTGGAGCAGTTGATTGACATGCTGTGCCTCAAGAAGGGCTTCGGGCAGGGGAGCCTCTCCCCGACCCGGAACCGAGGCACCGATGATGAGGGCGTGATTGCCTGCCGGCAAAGAGGTGTCAGCTCCCGAGGAGGGAAACCAAGCAGTGACCTGCGGCGAGGACCGCAAAATGGAGCGCGCCTCGGTGAGAGGATACTCGATGCCGAGCGGCCCTTTTGAGGTGGGCAGCACAGGCCAGGGAAGATTCTGCAGCAGCGGGTCTGGTTCCAGAAGCAAGGCATCCTGCGGGCCGAACCGAGAGGTCAACTGAGGCAGCAGGGCGTCTGTAAGGCTGGAGCCGAATTTCTCTGCTGTTTGAGCGGAAGTGAAAGGCGAACTGACGGCTCTTTCCATCGTCCTTGCAGCCTCGAGAATGTCGCGCCGCCGCACTGGTTTCTGGTTCCAGACGACGCCCTCATTATCCATCCTGTAGGTCAGCACGCGGTCGAGTAAAACGATTTGACCGATGAGCAGATTGCCCCCCACCTCATGCTCTTTGGCAAGGATCTGAGACTGCTCACAGTCCAGGGTGAGTTGGCGGCAAGTGTGAATCGGAAGTCCGTGGGAACGGAGGCGGAAGCGTTCCCACAAGGCGAGGATGCTTTCCGCCGGACGATGTTGCGCCAGCCAGGTTGCAGCCAGCTCGGCATACAAATCGTGATCCTGGAGGGAGTCTTCTGCGGCGGCTCTCAGATCACCCATGCGAACGGCCTGTCCCTCGCTCTGTCGAATCTGAGCTTCCAGGGTCGCGGCGGCCTGATCCAGATTCCCCCGCATGAGGTCGAGCTGGCCGCGCACCGATGCAAAATGACGGAGGCCCCAGAGGCTAGAATAATTTTTCATCGTGAGCGAGGCTCGATGCAGGTAAAAGCTTGCCCCCGTTAAATCGGAACGCTCAAGCATCGTGCTGGCGAGAAGAATCTCTTGTTCGACAAAGTCGGCGCCCTCGGTTTCCCCCAGTGCGGCAGCCTGGCCTTGCTGTTGCGCCATGCGTAGCTGCACCGCCGCATCCGCCATTGACCCGATCCGAAGTTCGGTGCGGGCAAGAGCCATCCTGATTTGCGCCATCGTCGAATGGTCGTGAGCGAGTTCCAACCATGCGAGAAGCTCTCGCAGGCAGG
>JANYDG010000055.1 GCA_025359885.1 Acidobacteriota bacterium | reverse complement strand
CGGAGGAACGCGCGCGGACGTCCGCAGAGCTGGCAGCGGTTATGTTGGCGGCAGGCAAATTTGGGCTTGCGCGCGTCTTTCACTCGTTTTGCAGTGGTTGCCATAGTTCCTCGTGTTCCTCTCGCTTACGCGAATTCCTTACGCGCCCTGGCGGAAAGGCATGCCGAACTGCCGAAGCAGCGCGCGTGCCGTGTTATCGTCCTTGGCGGTGGTGACAATGGTGATGTTCATGCCCTTCATCTTTTCAACCTTGGAGTAGTCAATCTCCGGGAAGATCAGCTGATCGCGGAGGCCGAGCGTGTAGTTGCCCCGACCATCAAAGCTCTTGGTTGAAACGCCGCGGAAGTCGCGGACCCGGGGCAGCGCCGTTGAAATCAGGCGGTCCAGGAACTCGTACATCGCGTCGGAGCGCAGCGTGACCATTGCGCCAATCGACATGCCAGCCCGCACCTTGAAGGCTGCAATCGACTTTTTCGCCTTGGTCGTGACCGGCTTTTGCCCGGTGACGGCGGCCAGATCAGCGACCAGTGGATCGAGCAGCTTGGTGTTCTGGGTCGCTTCGCCGAGGCCCATGTTGACGACAATCTTGTCGATGCGCGGCACGGCCATGATGTTGCTCAGGCCCAGTTCCTTCTGAAGCGCCACGCGAATCTCGTTGTTGTACTTCTCTTTCAAACGTGCCATGGATCTTTGCTCTCTTTCTTCCGGTCCCGGAGTGGATTGCCCTGAAGGGCAATCCGTTTACCGTTGCGGAAGGTGCTCCGTTGATTCAGTTAAACTGCCTGGCCGATACAGAAGGCCAGAACTACAGGCCAGAACTACTTGGTCTTGGTGGGCAGGGCAGCGCCACACTTCCTGCAGATGCGGGTCTTGGTGTCGCCCTCGACCTTGAAGCCCACCCGGGTCGGTTTGCCACAGCTGGTGCAGACCAGGGCCACGTTCGAAACATGCAACGGGGATTCCTGCTCGGCGATGCCACCTTTGGTGTTCTTGCCCGATTTTGAGCTGACCGTCTTCTTGACGATGCGCACGTGTTCGACGAGGACGCGGTCCTTGTCCGGGAATACCCGGAGGACCCGACCCTGCTTGCCGGCATCAGTGCCTGTGAGCACCTGCACCTTGTCATTGCGATGAATATTCAAACCAGCCATGTTCTTCTCTCACTCGGCCGTTCAAGTCGATTCACGACCAGCGGCAAAATCTTGTTGTCCAACTTGCCCGGTTTAGATAACTTCCGGAGCCAGCGAAACAATTTTCAGAAACTTCTTTTCGCGCAATTCACGAGCCACCGGCCCGAAGACACGCGTTCCAACCGGTTCGCCGGACTCATTGATCAGCACGGCTGCGTTCTCGTCAAAGCGGATGTAGGTTCCATCGCGGCGACGGTATTCCTTGCGGGTGCGAACGATGACGGCCTTGACGACCTTGCCCTTCTTGACCGTGCCGTCTGGCGAGGATTCCTTGACCGCGGCCGTGACCACATCGCCCAAACCAGCCTTCTTGCCCGAAGATCCACCCAGGGGAAGGATTACCTGCAACTTGCGCGCGCCTGAATTATCGGCAACCGCAAGCATAGTTCTCATTTGTACTGCCATTTGCTCAACTCCTTCCCCCGAGACTCATGAGCGACCTGCGCACATCGACCGGGCTGAATCTCTCGCGACTTAGACAGCCTTGGGGGCTGCGTCTTCCATCTGGTTCAGCGACGAACGCCGAACAATCTCTTCCAGAGCCCAGCGCTTCAGCTTGCTGAGCGGGCGGCTTTCGCGAATGCGGACCACATCACCAACACGCGCCGAATTCTGCTCGTCATGGGCATAGAACTTCTTGTTGCTCTTGACGATGCGCTTGTACTTGGGGTGCGCCTTGCGCATCTCAACTTCAACGACAATCGTCTTTGCCATCTTGGTCGAAACCACATTGCCGACTTTCTCGTTACGACGAGCGGGCGCTGCGGCTGCGGGAGTTACTGCCTGCGTATTATCTGTCGTGGCCGTCATAAATTACCTGGCCTCCTTCTTCTTCTTGGCGGGCTTGGCTGAAGTAGCCTGCGGCGTTTCGCCGTGCAGGCCGAGGACGCGCTCGCGTGCGACCGTCTTGACGCGGGCAATATCCTTGCGCAGCTCACGCAGCTTTTGCGTGCCATCGTTTTGCCCCAGCTTGGCCTGAAAGCGGATACGAAAGAGCTGCTCGGAGAACTGCTTCTCCTGCGTCTTCAGTTCGTCGTCGCTCCAGTTGCGAATCTTTGCTAATTCCATTGGTCTCTCTCCAGCGGGGGCTCATTGCCCGGTACGCCTGTTTGCTGCCTGACTGAACTACTGCGCCGCTTCAGCGGATTCTTCGACGTTCTTGATGATGGCCGGGCGCTGCACAAAGCGAGTCTTCAGGGGCAGCTTGTTGGCCGCCAGACGCATCGCTTCCATTGCGACTTCGGGTGTAACCCCTTCCATCTCGAAGAGGATCTTGCCTGGCCGCACAACCGCGGCCCAGTGATCGAGGGCACCCTTGCCGGAGCCCATTCGGACTTCAGCGGGCTTCTTGGTAACCGGCTTGTCTGGGAACAGACGCAGCCAGACCTTGCCTCCGCGCTTGATGAAGCGGGTCATCGCGATACGGCTGGCTTCGATCTGGCGGTCGGTTATGTAACCGCACTCCATGACCTTGAGCCCATATTCGCCAAACGAAAGGGTCGAGCCGCGCCAGGCTTTGCCGCGCATCTTGCCCTTTTGTTGTTTGCGAAACTTAACCTTCTTTGGCTGCAACATAGCTTCAATCCTCTGTTAAACAGCTACTAGCTTCTAGCTACTAGCTTCTAGCAATCTTGTCATCCTTCCCGCCCCATCCTTTAGCTGGAAGCCAGAGGCCTGGGGGCTGGAAGCTCAAAGCTGAAAAGCACCTGCGCCCGCTACCACCGGCTGCCTGCGCTTTTGCTCGTAGATATCGCCGCGATAGATCCAGGTCTTCACGCCGATGATGCCGTAGGTGGTGTGCGCCTCAGAGAAGCCGTAGTCAATATCCGCACGCAGTGTGTGCAGCGGGAGACGGCCTTGAAGATACCACTCGGAACGGGCAATTTCGTTGCCATTGAGGCGGCCTGAAACGCGAACCTTGATCCCCTTGCAGCCAAAACGCAGTGCCGAATCCACACTCTTGCGCATGGCGCGCCGGAAGCCGACACGCTTTTCGAGCTGCAAAGCGATATTCTCAGAGACCAGCTGGGCGTCGAGCTCCGGCTTGTTCACTTCGAGAATGTCGATGAACACGTCGCGGCCGGTGCGCTTGGCAAGCTCGGTCTTGAGCTTTTCAATCTCCGAACCCTTGCGACCGATCACGATACCCGGACGCGCGGTGCGGATGATGAAGCGCAGCTTGTTGCCTGGACGCTCGATCTCTACCGAACTTACGCCGGCAGCCTTCAGCTTGTCCTTCAACTCGGTCTTGAGCTTGACGTCTTCAACCAGCAGCTTGGCGTAGTCGCGGGTCGCGAACCAGCGTGAGCGCCAGGGCTTGTTGACTCCGAGCCGAAATCCATAGGGGTGGACTTTCTGTCCCATACTTTGCCTCTCAAATCCTTCTGTTCAAAAAACCTGTACGACTACATGCGCTGAAAATTACGCGGCAGACTTGGCCTTGTTCTGCGCTTCAACGGCAGCTTTGCGGACTGCCCTGGTTGCACGCTTGGGCTTGCTGCCAGACTTTGGTGCCGCTTCAATTTCCGCCGGCCGCTCTGCCACCGAAACAATGATGTGGGTGAGGCGACGCTGGTAGCGGAAAGCCCGACCCATGGGGGCAGGGCGAATACGCTTCATGCGAGGACCCTCGTTGGCGATCGCGAGTTTGACGTAGAGATTATCGACGTCCAGATCCAGACCGCGCTCGTCCGACAAATACTTTGCATTGTCCAAGGCCGAGGTCAGCACCTTGTGGACGACGGGGGCGATGCGCTTCTTGGTGAATGCCAGGGTCTCAAGCGCTTTCTGCACTCCCAGGCCCTTGACCAGGTTCAGCACGAGCCGCGCCTTTTGCGGCGAAACCCGCTGAAACCTTGCCTCTGCCCGAAATTCTTGTGTCTCGACTGCCATTGCTCTGCCTTCCTCGATGGGGACCCGCCGACTGCGCGACCAATCCCTGATTCTCTTCCCTGCCGGGTAACTCTATTACCGAGCCTTCGCGCCCGATTCGTTGGACTTCTGGGTGTGGCCTTTGAAAGTCCGTGTCGGCGAAAACTCGCCGAACTTGTGTCCCACCATGTTTTCCGTCACATAGACCGGGATAAACTTCTTCCCATTGTGCACGGCAATCGTGTGGCCGATGAACTCGGGGAAGATGGTCGACCGCCGCGACCAGGTCTTGACGACCTTCTTATCGTTGGCGGCGTTCAGCACTTCCACCTTCTTGATCAAATGCTCGTCCACAAAGGGACCTTTTTTCGTCGAACGTGCCATGAAATACCAGCTCCTAGCTCTTAGCTTCTAGCCTTCAGCTCTTTGCTTCCTGCTGTCGGCTTGCCCTGTTGCCGCCTCGCAACTCTTAGCTAGAAGCTAGAAGCTAGAGGCTGTGTTTCTACTTCTGTCGGCGGCTGACGATGAATGCGTCGGTCCGCTTGTTGTTGCGTGTCTTGTAGCCGCGCGTCGGCTGGCCCCAGGGAGTGACCGGATGACGGCCGCCCGAGGTCTTGCCTTCACCACCACCGTGCGGGTGGTCGACAGGATTCATCGAAACGCCACGGTTGGTTGGGCGGATTCCCTTCCAGCGATTGCGTCCAGCCTTGCCGATCGACACATTCTCGTGGTCGGTGTTGCCGACCTGCCCAATCGTAGCCATGCAATCCACAAGAACCTTGCGGGTTTCGCCCGAAGGCAGCTTGAGCAGAGCGTAGTCACCTTCCTTGGCGACGAGCTGCGCCTGAGCGCCGGCAGAACGAGCCATTTGAGCACCCTTGCCAGGACGAAGTTCAATGTTGTGAACAACCGTTCCGGAGGGAATATTCTTGAGCGGCAATGCGTTGCCGATGAGAATATCGGCCTCGGGACCGCTCATGATCTTTTGGCCGACCTTGAGTCCGACCGGCTGGATGATGTAGCGCTTCTCGCCATCCAGATAGTGGATGAGAGCGATGCGGGAGGAGCGGTTTGGATCGTACTCGATCGTCGCTACCGTGCCCGGGACTCCATATTTTTCACGCTTGAAGTCAATGAGGCGGAGCTGCTTCTTGTGTCCGCCGCCGTGGTGACGCATCGTCAGATCGCCCGAATTGCGGCGTCCGCCGGTGCGCTGACGTGTCACGAGGAGCGGCTTGTACGGCTCATTCGTGGTAATGTCGTCGTTCACCAGCGAAGTCTTGAAGCGGAGCGTCGGCGTAATCGGTCTGTATGTCTTGATTGCCATCGTCTGTTCCCTGGCCTCTTTGGCCGAGACCCTTGTGAGGTCTTGCCTGAGGCCCACGTTTCTCCGGGGCTTGACTCAACCCCGATCATTGCTGCGAATCGTTCACTGACCCAGAGGCTAGTAGTTAGCCACGTACTCCGGAAGCTTCTCACCACTCTTCAGGCGAACATACGCTTTCTTCCAGTCAGGCTTGTACCCCGAAAACTTGCCCCGGCGGCGTTCCTTGCCGAGGACATTCGCGGTACGAACATTTTGTACTTTGACCTTGAAGAGCGCCTCGACTGCCTGGCGAACTTCAGTCTTGCTTGCCCCGGGAGCCACATCGAACACCAGCGTCCCTTCGGTTTCCTTTACCTGGAGCCCCTTCTCGGTAATCAGGGGGCGGCGGATAATCTCGTAGAGTGTCGGCATTATGCGACCTCCTTCACATCAGCCTTCGCGGCTGCAGCGGCGGCAAGCTTCCGCTTTGAAACGGTTTTGAACAGCGACTCCCCGAGCGTTTCGATGGCCGCCCTGGAGAAGATAGCGCGCTCGTAACGGAGCAGGTCGTAGGGATGAACTTCGTTGTTGAGCATCAACTCGACACGGTCCAGGTTGCGAACACCCATGACCAGGGCCTGGGTCAGAGTCTTGCCGCACTCCACAATCAGTGTGGTGCGGTCTGCCTGAAGCTTGTCGAGTGCCGCGCGGTAATGCTTGGTCTTGGCTTCCTTGATTTCGAGGGAATCCACGATGGTCAGCTTGCCATCAGCCAGCTTGGAAGCCAGAGCGGCGCGCAGGGCACCCAGCAGCTTCTTGCGCGGGAAAGCATAGTCGTAACTGCGAGGCTGAGGTCCGTGGACCGTACCACCGTGGCGCCAGAGGGGCGATCGAACCGAGCCGACGCGTGCGCGGCCCGTACCCTTCTGCTTCCACAGTTTCTTGCCGGAACCAGCAACCAGCTTGCGGTTCTTGGTGGCGGCTGTACCCTGCCGCATGGCGGCGCGATAGTGCTTGACCGCTTCCCAGAGGAGAGCTTCGTTGACCTGATCGGCGGCGAACACTTCATCCGCCAGCTCGATCGAGCCCACTACGTCTCCATTCAAATTGACTACATCCACGTTTGCCATCGTCTTCTTCTTTCCCCTCGCACAGTGCGCGGGTTCAAAACTCTCTTCGAAACTTCACAATCGCCAGATTATCTCTGCCAAAGGGCACCTGCCCGTTGGTTCAGAGCTATTTCTTCTTGCTGGGAGAGGCTTTCTTCGACGCCTTCAGCGGATCGAGTGTTCCAGCTCCGGCAAAACCACGGCGCTCGCGCGGGGGAGCCTTGGCTTTGGAAATCAGCACATACCCATCGCGCGGGCCGGGAACTGCACCCTCCACCATGATCAGGTTCTCTTCAAGATCAATGCCGCGAATGCGCAGGTTGCGAACCGTGACCTGATCCACACCCATGTGACCGGGCATCCGCTGCCCAGGGAAAACACGCGAGGGAAAGCTCGATGCTCCGATCGAACCCTGCACCTGGAACATGTGGCCGTGCGACTTGGGACCGCCACCGAATCCGTGACGGCGAACTACGCCTGCGAAGCCACGTCCCTTGGAGGTACCGATGACATCGACGAACTTTTCGCTCTCGAAGATGTCAACCAAAATCCGGTCGCCCGCCTTGGCTGCTTCTTCGCCCTCGGCCAGAGAGTCGAGACCTACTTCGCGAATCTCGCGAACCGGCGGCGCATCGGCCTTGGCAAAGTGGCCGGCCTGCGGCTTTGTGACCCGCGAGGCCTTGACGAACTCAACCAGACCAATCTGCGCGGCTTCATAGCCGTCACGAGCAGCCGTCTTGAGTTGCGTAATGACACATGGACCTGCCTGCAGAACGGTGATCGGGTGTACATCGCCTTTTTCATCGAAGATCTGCGTCATGCCGATTTTTTTACCGAGAATTCCTGTAACTGACATATTGTCCTTCCCTCATCATGCGAAGTTAGTTCTCGTACTTCGCACTGCCGGAGTTAGCAGCGCCGATCCGACGCCGATTTCATTTTTGCCCCTGGCCCCGTCCGCGAAGCGGGGGTGCCCGGACTGCAGGTCCTATTTCTCGAAGGCCTTGATTTCAACGTCCACACCAGCAGGGAGGTCGAGCTTCATCAGCGCGTCAACGGTTTGCTGGGTGGGTTCGAGGATGTCGATCAGGCGCTTATGCGTCCGGATCTCGAAAGCCTCGCGGGACTTCTTGTCAACGTGCGGCGAACGCAGCACGCAATACTTGTTCTTCACCGTCGGCAACGGAATCGGTCCTGCGACCTGTGCCCCGGTACGCTTGGCGGTCTCGACGATTTCGCCTGTCGAGGTGTCCAGTACCCGGTAGTCGTATGCCTTCAGCCGAATTCGAATTCTCTGTCCTACCATGCCCATCCATCTTTCTTGTACGGGGAAGGCTATTTCAACCTCTCCCCGTACCGACCCAACTCAGTGCGACTCCAGTGACCTTGCTCTTGCAGCGAGCCTAAGCTACGCGATGATTTCCGAGATGGCGCCGGCGCCGACGGTGCGTCCGCCTTCGCGAATTGCGAAGCGCAGGCCCTTTTCCATGGCCACCGGGGTATGCAGCTCGATTTCAAGCTGGATGTTGTCGCCAGGCATCACCATTTCC
>JANYDG010000007.1 GCA_025359885.1 Acidobacteriota bacterium | reverse complement strand
GAGGATCGCCAGCCGGCTGTTTTTGAATCAGCGGGGGGATTTTCGCCGACTATCGGGATTCTTGGTGCAGTGCTGGGGCTGATTCAAGTGATGCAGCATCTGGACAAGATTGATGAGGTTGGCAAAGGCATTGCGGTGGCGTTTGTGGCAACGATTTATGGAGTAGGAGCGGCAAATCTTTTCTTTTTGCCGATGGCCGGCAAACTGCGGATTCGAATTCGAGATGAGCACCAGCGGCGAGAGATGATGCTGGAAGGCGTGATCTCGATTCTTGAGGGGATCAACCCGCGAATGCTCGAGGTCAAGCTGAGTGGCTATGTGGACGACGGTGTGGAACCCCGCGAGCAGGCAGCATGATTCGACGACGGGAGCGAAGGCATACACACGGCAGCCACGAGCGGTGGCTGGTTTCTTACGCAGACTTCATCACGCTGCTTTTTGCGTTCTTTGTCGTCCTGTACGCCTCGTCAAAAGCAGACCAGAAGAAGCAACAGCAGGTGGCTCACGCAATTGACTCGGCGTTCCACGCATTGGGGGTATTTCCTGTTTCCGGGGTCAAGCCAGACAGTCTCAATATTTCTGCGATCAGCCGCGACCAGGCGTCGGCCACCAGCATTGTCATGCGCGAGGATGTGGTGTCTCCTGCGAGGGTGAAGCAAGATCTCACCGAGGTGCAAAAGCGTTTGGAAAAGATGCTTTCAGGGGAAATCGCTCAGCATACGGTCTCTATCCAGATGGGCAAGGATGGGCTCATCATCAGTTTGCGGGAGGCTGGATTCTTCAGTTCCGGATCGGCAACGCCGCATCCAGGAACGCTGCCGATCTTGAGGGAGATTGCCGGAGCGCTGGGAGAAACTCCCTATGACATGCGGATTGAGGGACATACGGACAATGTTCCGATTCATAACGACGAGTTTGACTCGAACTGGGAGCTAAGCTCAGCGCGCGCGACTCGAATTACGCGGATTTTTCTGGCAACGGGATTGATCGAGGCTGAGCGAATTTCGGCAGCGGGGTTTGCGGAGTTTCACCCAGTGGCGACGAATGCGACTGCGGGCGGGCGCGGAGAGAACCGCCGCGTGGACCTGGTGGTGAGACCACAGACCAGGGTGAATCTGGCGATGCCTCTTGGTGATTCCGCGAACGCAAGCTGGCGAAAGATTACCGACGAGTAGAGAGGCTTCTGCGCCCCTGCCGGCCCTAAAAAGATGGGGGTACATTTTGCAGGAAAACTTGCCTGTCTTATGGATGTTGCCAGGTTTGCCGGGTGGTTACCCGGTGCATTCCGAGCATTTTTCGACAGGAAAAATCGTCGAGAGCGATTTGCGCGGGTCGTCCTCTCTTTGATCCTGAAGACTCGGAAAAAGGTGCTGTTCATTCGACATTTGTCCCGGATCGGCTTTGGGCTCCAGACCCTTTTTGTGTGACATTTGGTTTGCGGTTTGGTTGACCCAGGGGGAGTCAGACCTAATGTCATGATTGTTTACGAGAGCAACATCAACACGTGAGGCAGCCAAAATCTGACAGCGCGGGCGTTGCCCGCGGCGCATCCTAGATCTGTAGCCCGTCCAAGGTCGGGCCTCGAAGGAGTTTCCCATGACAGATCACCGCGTCCGCCCCGGCCAAAAGCCTGAAGACCAATTCACTGCTCTGCTCGAAGAGCAAACTTCCAGCCTGCCGACCAGCCTCTTTCTTGGCGCGGCCTTCGCTTCGATCCTGGGCTCACTCTCGCTGAAAATCGCGGGTAAGAACGATCAGGCCCTTTTCGTAGGCCAATGGGCCGCCCCGTTTCTGTTGCTTGGCATCTATAACAAGATGGTCAAGCAACATGGCTCTGACTCTGCAGTCAGAACAATCGAGGAGTAAGCCATATTTTTAAGTTGTGATGGGGCGATTGGCTTCATCTTAACCCTGATCGCGTCAACCTGGATAATCATGAGTGGGGTGTCCTGGTCTCAGAAACGAGACTTCGGGCACCCTTTTCACTGCAGCGTTGGAGGGGTGACCAACCTGGATTCGTGAGAGGGTGCACGAATTGCCAAGGGGGAATCAGCGGGTGAAAACCCTTGGTAGGATGGAAATGTGACGAGTCCCCTGAACAACCACGGTTCAAACTGGCAACTGACGGAATCAGCTGCAGATGCGCTTTCGCAACGTGGGCTAGAGATGCTGGCGGCGGGCGATCTGGTGGGTTCTATGGCTGCGTTTCGTGCGGCAATCGCCGCAGACGGGGATCATGTAGAGGCGCATCATGGGCTGACGCGGGCGCTGCGGGATGCGGGCCAGTTCGAAGCGGCCGTGGGTGCGGCTCTGGCGCTGACGGTGTTGACACCTCAGGACCCGCTGGCGCATACCAGCTTGTCGATTGCGCTGCAGAAGGCTGGGCATGTTCCCGAGGCTGAGGCGGCGGCGGCGCGGGCACGCGTGCTGGAGTGGAAGCAGCAGTTGGCGGCTGGGCCGGAGACGGGCGTGGAAGGGGAATACCGTGGCTGAGGGTTCGCTGAATTTTGGACCTGAACCGGATTCGCATGCAACGGATAGCCCTTCGGCTCTGCCGGTGCCAGTGCGACGCAGGAGCGGGACGACGGTTGCTGCGGCGGATGTAGTGACGCTTTTTGAGCAGGAGTACCGGGAGCTGCGGCCCCGGGCACCGATGCCGCCGTTTCGGATACGGTTTCGACGATTTGTTTCGCTGAATACGACAATCCGGCTGCGTGAGGGCGAGCTGCACGTGAGCCTGTCGGACCTGCTGGAGGGCGCGCCGGAGGGCGTGCTGCGGGCGATTGCGCACATATTGATTGCAAAGATTTACAAGAAGCCCATCGACCGGGCGCACAGCCATCGCTACAAGCGGTTCCAATACAGCGAAGTGGTGGCGCGTCAGACGGAGCAGATTCGTTCGACGCGGGGTGCCAAGCGTTTTCCGGGGCCGGAGGGGCGTTATTACCACCTCGAAGAGGTGTTTGATGTGCTCAATGAGCGCTTCTTTTCCGGGCTGCTGGGCAGGCCGCAACTGACCTGGAGCGAGCATCATGCAAAGCGTCTTCTGGGCCATTATGACGCGGCACACAACACGATTGTGGTGAGCAAGGTGTTTGACCGGCCATCAAGCCCGCGCTATGCAATTGAATACCTGCTCTACCACGAGATGCTGCATTTGAAGCATCCGGTGCGGGTGCGGGGTACGCGGCGGTGTGTGCATTCAGCGGCATTCAAGGCGGATGAGCGGCTGTTTCCTCAGCTGGAGTTGGCGCTGGCATTTTTGAAGCGGCTGTAACCTGACAAGAAACTTGTAGCGGACGAGAGAATGCCCAGGCTGCGGAAGGCAGGCCTGGGCATTTCTAGTCCCTAAAACTGAGCCGGCAGAACTAGTCGCAGGGGTTGTAGGTGGTTTCGTCGCCTACGTGTGGATTATGGTCGGCAGCGTCTGCGGGAAGCACGCAGGCCGCGTCAAAGTAGGTGATGTTGCGGAAGGACTGGCGCACGAGATAGGTGCGAACTCCGTCGCCTGGGAGCGACTGCTCCACATGATAGATGGGCGAGTAACCGGAGTCACGATAACCGTTGAATGCCTCTGACAAAAGGCGGCCAGTGAGGTGACCGTTGGCAGGCAGGTGAAGCTTGAGAATTGCAGCGATCGAGAGTGCCAGATCGGCATTGCTGACCGGTGCAATGTCTGTGTAGTTCTGCTTGAAGTCAGGACCCCAGGCAGCCATGTTGTTGTAGGTGTCACCGCGGCTGAAGCTGCCGTGCATGCCCTGGCCTTCCTGGAGGCCCGTATCAGCGATTTCGACGCGTGACTGGCTGGGATTGGCAGAGTCCAGCGCGAAGTTTTTGAAGTTGATGACGATGGTCGGCATGGGAAGCGGCGATGCACCCTTGAAACCGATGGAGCTGAGGGGCAGCGCGCCGGCGATTGGGCCATACGAGTCATCGACAAAGAGGCCGCCGGTGTAGCTCTGCTTGCGCAGAAGGCCGATCAAAGCACTGACCGTGGCAGGGTCGCGGGTGGGGACGTAGATGAGGTCCGAGCCTCCGTTTGCGGCGACGATCACTTTGGCATCGGCAGATTCGCCGGAAGCGGGGATGTGACCTGTGCCGCCGATGATGCCGTTGCCGCTGCCGGAATGCTGGCGCACGGTGGATGTCTGCTGGGCGATCGTGGGATCAACCGGCTCGTAGACTTTGGTTACGTTATCGCCTGCGAGAATCTGATTGTCCGGATCATACAGGGGCAGGTTCAAGGCATGGGCAATGTCGATGGCGAGGAAGCCAACCGGGAGGAAGCTGGTGTTCACTTCCTGGCGGGCGGTTGCATCGACATAGGTGAAGGTGGAGGCGTAGTCGTTGACGAAATTCTTGCCCGTTGCGTCGGTCTCGTGCCGGCTGATGGTAGAGAAACCATGGTCTGAGGTGACGATGATGTCGGTGTTTGCCGCTACGGAGGGGTTCGCCTGCAGGTAGGTCAGGATCTGCTTGAGGTTGTTGTCAACGTTGGCAATGGCGAGCTTGGAGGTCGGACCATTGATGCCGGGGGTAAGCGTGTTGAGGCTGTCACCCTGGTTGTGCTGGGTGCCATCGGGATCGCGGGACCAGAAAACGGCGACGAAGGGCTCGTTGTTGGCGACAAAGGTGGGGAGCACCGCCTTGGTGAGCGCGTCAGCGAAGAACTGCTGCTGATTGACATTGGCGGCGAGCGTTCCCGGAGTGGCGTTATTACCGGAGAAGCCGTTGCTCAGCTGGCTGGTCGAAGCCGCGCCGTTCTGGCGGTTGGGTGCGGTGGTGGGCAGGCTGGCGGCGATCAGGGCCGAGGAGATGGCGGCTGGCAGCGGAACGCCGGCAGCCGAACCGGTCGCGTCGTCGATGATGACGGTGGTGGGCAACTGGAAGGCACCGCTGAGAGGAGCAAGCTGGGACACATCAAAGATGGAGGCCGGGCCGACTTTGCCGATCGAGGCAGTGGCATAGCCGTTCTTGCGGGCGAGGCCAAGGATGGTCTCTTCGTTGAGGTAGTTGCCGCTGAAATGGTCGTCCAGATCGGCAAGGACCTGGTTGTTTTCAACGAAGGGCGTCAGGGTGCCTGTGGACTTGCCAAAGTTGCCCGTGTTGAAGATGGCGTAGCCAGGATGCAGGGTGTTGCTGAAATCGCCAGTGTCGCCAAGCAAGTGGCCGGTGGCCATGACAGAGGCATTGGCAGTGGTGAAGGTGGGGAAGATGCTGTGGCTGTTGACGAAGTGAACGCCGAGCGAGCGGAGGCTGTTCAGCGTTGGCGTGTCAATCGAATTGACCGAGCCATGGCGCAAGCCGTCCGCGATGAAGAGGATGACGTTGTGCTTGACGGGCGTCGCTGGCTTTTTGCCAGCGTAGGCCGCTATGCAAAACGATGAAAGAGCGGCGGTGACAAAGACGGCCGCAAACTTGCTGCGAAACACATTCATTCGATTCTCCCTGGCCCGGACACGCGGCCAAGCAACACCATGCCTGTTCTGAAAGAACGTCCTGTAAACAGGCGGTAAAAAATGTGGGAAGCTTCGTAGTGATTTTGATGAAGCGGAAAAGGCCGCTTACCTGGCCGGACGCGGATGAAGTGAGGCGGCCAATTCACCCTGGGTCATGTGGAAGAGAAAGGGCTGCGGTGCATGGTCGGAAAGAATGCCGATGACATCGACCATGGCTCCGGCGAAGGGCGGATGGGGCATGAGCGTTTGCATGGTGACTCTGAGGTCGGCGCGGCGGGCGGACTTGCTTTCATCGGTGATGGCGGCGAGGATTTCATTTGCCCTGGAGGAGATTACCTTGACGTGGATTTTCAACTTTGCAGCGCCCTGTTTTTGCTTATCCTGTATCGCCGCCTATACCTTATCGGCTGCCGCCTTGTTGGTTTGAGAGACGCTTGCCTGGGCGAGGACAAATTCCCAATCACGACTCGCGAAGGGTGTTCAGGTACCTGGGTACGCGGGGTGGAAACCGGGAAGCTCTTACAAAGGGAGTTATCGGGGAAGCATCAGGGGAAGGCGAATTTCTGATTCGCGGGAACTTGACAAGTACGCGGTAACAAGCTTGTAGTCTGGAGGCCAACCAGACCTTCAAAAAATCGGAAAGAAAGGGCGGTCTCTTGCGAGAGAGACCGCCCTTTCGCTTTCTGAGGTTAAGATGCCTACGTCTGCAAGACTGGCCCGATTTTGCATCGTATGGATTGCGGGGCGCAAGGCGTGGATTATGGATTTTCAGGTTAAAGGTTTAGGCGCGTTCAGGGGGAAATGACCGGCTATTGCTATGCGGAATTCTGCGAAGAGGCGAATTGAAAACCACCCTCAAGTCGCCACTCCCCCGGCTCGGTTGACACCCACCTCCCAGACACCGCACCATAGTCCGAGAGTTGCGTAGATTGGCGCAATCCAAACCCTCAGCGTTTCAACCCCAGGAGGAACCTTGGCACGTATTGTCCCTTCCCTGCTGACTGTCGCCATCTTTCTTGCCTGCGCCTCAGCCGCCGTGCAAGGTCAGTTCCCCCGACAGACCATGCCACTGGCACATCCCCACAAACGCCTTATTGCCGACTATGACTCGAACAGTAAGTTCCTGGCACCGCCCTATACCTATGGCGCGGCACAGATTCCTTATCATAAGTTGACTCATATTATTCATGCCGGGGTCCCCTTTGACGCCAACGGAAAGCTCCATGTTCCCGGTCAGTTTGTCGAACCTGAACTTATTCCGCGCGCTCATGCTGCCGGAACTAAGGTCGTCCTGCTCATCGGCGGCGACGTAACGGGTCTGGAAGCCAACCAGACCGCGATTCCCGCCCTGCTTCAAAACCTTAAAGCATTTGTTACCACCAACGACTACGACGGCATCGACCTGGATTGGGAATATCCTCAAAGCACCCAGGACACCGCCTTCCTGCTCACCCTGATGACTGCACTCCGCACAGCATTTCCATCGCCTCGCTATACCTTGTCGATCGACGCTGCCCCGTGGACTGAGCCCTCCTACGACGTGCCCCACCTTAAAAAAGTTATCGACTGGTTCAACATCATGACCTACGACTGCGCCGGCCCATGGACTGCTCATGCTCAACTCAACGCGCCCATCTTCTGGGATAGCACCAACCCCGCACCCGACGAATGCCAACCGGGCGGCAGCGATCAGGAATCTGCTGCGATTTTCCTCGCCGATGCGCCCGCATCGCAGCTCAACCAGGGCACCCCGTTCTACGGCTACGAATACACAAATGTCACCCAGCTCTACGGGCTGTGCCCGAACGCTGCCACCACTTTTGACGGGGCTTGCGATGACACCGTTCTCACCCTCAATTACGGCCCGAGCATCAAACAACTCATCAACCACCATGGGTGGGTGCGTCATCAAGATGAAACATCCCTCGTCCCTTATCTGCTGAGGAAAGACGGTAGCCCCGGCTTCATCACCTACGACGATTCACGCTCCACATATCTCCGTGTCCTGTACTCCGACTGGGTTGAAAATCTCGGCGGTACCTTCCTCTGGTCGCTCGACGCCGACTATGACGGCCACTCCCAGGACCTGCTGGAAGGCATGTATCGCGCCTCCCGGAAAGAGCCCCTCACTCAGCAACTGATTCCCTGAGAGGCGGGTCTTTGGCTTCGCGGCCTGCGTGCTGCCGCGACCGCCAGTGGACGAAGTCCAGGATGCAGGGGTATCAATTCACGGGCTGCAACCGACGAGTAGAATCCGGGCATGGTTTTTACCAGGCGGCTTTGGGAGCGAGTTCGGTCCGGGGAGACTACTTGCCGTATGCGCTTCTGGCTGGGTGCGCGGGTGACGGTGGGTAGGCGGTACCCGATGGAGGATGAGCAGATCGAGGTGGATTCGGTGGAGTTGATTGGCTTGCCCTCTATAACACCGGATTTGGCGCGGGAATCGGGATTTCTGGGGGTGCTGGATCTGCTGACGGTCGCCATTCATGGGAAAGGCGAGAAGATCTACCTGGTTCGGTTTCATTTTGTGGCGGTGAAGCTCGTGTGACGTGAGGAGTGTGCGTGTGAAAGGCAAAGACAACATAAGATTCGCTGGCGGGTCGCATGAGCAGGTGGAATTGACGGAATCGCTCAACGGTATTCAGACGGAGGCCGGGCGGTCGTTGCTGGAACTTGTGGATGCGTCGTCGGTGCTGCTGATTTTTCTGCGGCATTTTCGCTGTGCCTATTGCGCAATGGCTTTGGACCGGGTTTCGCGGGTGCGGTTGCAGATCGAGGGGATGGGTGTCCGGCCAGTGTTTGTGCATCTTGGTTCGCCGGAGCGGGCAAAGCCATATTTTGACTACTACCACCTGGCGGATGTGGAGAGGATCAGCGATCCGGAGGCGACGCTGTATCAGTTGCCTGTTTTTGGGCTGGGGCGGAAGAACTATCTATGGCATTCACTGAATCCGGCGGTTTTGGCGGGTTGGTTCAAGGGCGCGCTCTTCCGCTATGGAATCGGAGTACCGACGGAAGACGGGGATCAGATGCCGGGGGTGTTTCTGATACGGAACCGGAAGATTGCGAAGGCGTTTCGGCATCGAACCATCGCCGATGAGCCGGACTATTTACGGTTGGCTGGGGCGAGGTAGTTTTTTGATGGTATTTACCAAGCGGTTGCGGAAGCGGGTTCGGTCGGGGGAGATTACTTGCAGTGTGCGCTTTTGGCTGAGTGCGCGGGTGACGGTGGGTGGGCGGTACCCGATGGAGGATGGGCAGATTGAAGTGGATTCGTTGGAATTGATTGGCTTGCCGGCTGTGACGCCGGAGCTGGCGCGGGAGTCGGGGTTTCTGGGGGTGCTGGATCTGCTGAAGGTGGCCAGGCATGGGAAAGGCGAGAGGATCTACCTGGTTCGATTTCATTTTGTGCCGGGGGAAAAGTTGGTGTGAGTGTGAACGGGCAGGGGCTACAGCGGAATCACTTGGGCAATGACAAAGAAAGAACTAGATCGTGTTTCATAAACATCTGATCGGCTTTTCGCAACGAGCCAACAGCAGATCCTTTGCTACGCTCAGGATGACAATTTTTGAGTTTAGGAAGATGACTGCTTCTTCGACTTACATTGGAGAACGAAATGAAAGGTACGTTGGTATTGGTTTTGTTGGCGGTGCTGTGCGGGCCGTCGTTGCAGGCGCAGGAACCGGTTGTGCCTGCGCGGGATGTTGAAGCTCTTTTCAAGAGCGCCGATCCGCAACTGCAGGCGAACAAGATGGTTGTCTACCATATTCTTCGCGACCTGTTGCACGCTGGGCACTGGGAGTTGGCGGACAAGTATCTGACGGAACGGTACCTGCAACATAATCCGAATGTGCCGTCTGGGCGGAATAGCGTGGTGACGTTTTTCACGCAAGTTGCGAAGGTAACTCCGCAGCCGATTCCTCAAAAGATTGAAGGCCCGATCGTCGCGGTGACCGCGGAGGGCGATCTTGTGACTGTCCTGATGGTCGCGGAGCGGAAGGACAAGGCAGGCAAAGCCTATACGACGACCTGGTTCGATACGTGGCGGATCAAAGATGGGAAGGCCGACGAGCACTGGGACTGCGCTTTGAGGGATTGAACGTAGATAGCAAAAGTTAGCAGGTTAGCGGGATGTTGGACGCGATTTGGATGGGGACCTGTTCGACGATTTCGAGGCCAAAGCCCTCCAATGCAGGGATGTGCATGGGGGTGTTGGAGAGCAGGCGTATGCGGCGGATGCCGAGGTCAAAGAGGATCTGTCCTCCGAGGCCTACCGCTCGGACGATGCGCTTGTGGCGGTCTTCGTGTTTTTCGATGGCGCGGAGGTCGGTGTGGAGCAAGAGGCGAGCGGAGCCAGCAGAGGTAGCTGGGCTGGCAGGGGCAATCTCGAAGCCCCTGCTCGTGTTGTGGAGGTAGAGGATAGCTCCGCAGCCGGCCTCGGCGATCATGCGCATGGATTCTTCGAGGATTTCGCGGCAGTGGCAGTCGGCTGCAAAGACGTCACCGGCGGTGCATCGGGTGTGGACGCGGACGAGCACGGACTTGGCGGGGATTGCGGCGTTAGCGGGACCTGGGGTGTGGATGGGGCAGTCTTTGCAGTCCCAGGCAGTGCCTTGTTCGCAGAGGGAGCCGTGGACGAGTGCGATGTGGGATTCGCCGCCGTTGACTTCAGACTCGTAGGCGATCATGCGGAACTGGCCGTAGCGGGTGTTGATCTGGCTTTCTGCGGCGCGGGTGATGTAGCGCTCGTGCTGGAGACGGTAGCGGATGAGCTCGGCGACGGTGAGCATTTTGAGGCCATGTTCGGCGCAGAAGAGGGTGAGGTCAGGGACACGGGCCATGGTGCCGTCGTCATTCATGATTTCGCAGATGACGCCGGAGGGATTGAGGCCGGCGAGGCGGGCGAGATCGACGGAGGCTTCAGTCTGGCCGGCGCGAACGAGGACGCCGCCTTTGCGGGCGCGCAGGGGGAAGACATGGCCGGGGCGGGCGAGATCTGAGGCGGTCGATTCGGGGGCAATGGCGGTGCGGATGGTGTGGGAACGGTCAGCGGCGGAGATGCCGGTGGTGACGCCTTCGCGGGCCTCGATGGTTTCAGTGAAGGCGGTGCCGAAGCGGGAGGAGTTCTGCTGGGTCATGGGGAGGAGGCTTAGGTGGTCGGCGCGCTCCTCGGTGAGGGTGAGACAGATGAGGCCGCGGCCAAATTTGGCCATGAAGTTGATGGCCTCGGGGGTGACGAATTCAGCGGCGAGGGTGAGGTCGCCTTCGTTTTCGCGGTCTTCGTCATCGACGACGATAAGCATGCGTCCGGCGCGGATTTCGGCGAGAGCGGTGGGTAGGTCGACGAAAGGAGAGGAATTGGGCATGGTTTCTCTTGAGTGCGGAAAACTTTGGTTGCACCATTGTCTCGCATTGGGGTGGTGCAGGCAAAAAGACGTTTCCGTAGCAGTGGAAAGAGGGGGACTAGTCGGGTTGGCGGGGTGGGTGGGCGAGGGAGACGAGGATGACGCTGATGATCATGAGGGGGAACCATGAGCCGTATTTGCCAGCCTGGACGAGCTGCCAGCCATGGGCTTGGTTGGGGTAAAGCCAGGCGGTGGCGAAGGTGCCGATGTTTTCTGCGGCAAAGATGAAGAGCGTAACGAGGGCGAAGCCGAGAAGCAGGGGCATCTGGCGGAGGCTCTGGTAGGGGCGGTAGTAGATGGTGGTGGGGCCGTAGGCGATGGCGACGAAAGCGAATAGGACGAGACGGATGTCCGGCAGGTAGTGGTGGGTGAAGAAGTTGGCATAGATGAGGACGCCAAGCAGTGCGGTGACGAGGCGGCTGGGATAGCGGGTATAGCGGAGGTCAAGGATGCGGGCGGTACGGGCCATAAAGCTGCCGATGGAGGCATACATGAATCCTGAAAAGAGGGGGACGTGGCCGAGGTGGAAGAGGGTATGGGTGGTCGAGAGTTCGGGGTAGGACCAGGAGCCGACGCTGGTTTTGAAGAGCTCCATCGCGGTGCCGACGAGGTGGAAGAGGAGGATGATTTTGGCTTCGCGTACGGTTTCCATGCGGAGGGCGAGGAGGAGGAACTGGATGGTCAGGGCGGCGAGAAAGAGGAAATCGTAGCGGGAAATCCAAAAATGAACCGGGGTCTGGGCGGGCCAGAACCATTTGGTGAGCAGAAGCAGTGCGAGTAGAAGCCCGGCAAAGAGGCAGGCCCAGGCTTGCTTGAAGGTGAAGAGGAACAGTTCCCAGAGGAAAGCGTTGAAGGGGCTGGAGGGGACGTGGTTTTCAAAGCGGAGGCGGACGGCGTGGAAGCGGGACTGGGTGGGTGAGAGCACTTAAAGTATTTTAGAGAATGGATTGGTCTCGGAGGTTCTACTCGGCGTGGCTTTTCTTTGAGAGAAAAGGCACGCGATCTTCAGCGGGTCGGTCGGTAGTATTCCCAGAAGTGCTCCATGCAAAACAAAAAGAAAAGGCGCAGTTCCCGTTGGGGGAGCTGCGCCTTTTTGGTGGGGCTTGAAGACAGGACGAGGAACTTAGAGAGTTGATTCGATTTCAAATCCCCAGGCTTCGAGGAGAGCCTCAGGGATGTACTTGGAATTGCGGTTGCGGCGGGCCCATTCGCGGAGGCGGGTGGAGCGAATGTACTGATCTGGAGTCAGTTTGAACTCTTTGACGATTTGCTCGAAGGATGTGACGGTGGGGACAACAGGACCAATTGGCTCGGGTTTGCCCCAGTTCGGATTACCGCGACGCTTTGCCATGAATAATTACCTCTTTGGATTGGTGGTGGCTTGTGTCCATGCCTTCCCTGAGTCCCTTTCCCAGACTTGACGGCCCGGTCTGCGTGATCACGGGGCGGAGAGTCGATTGGGGCGGGCGCGCTTGTTTTTCGAACGATTCACGCATGGGATGCCAGAGTGAGACGCCACGAGATGGATGCGCGGACCGGAAGGCTATGAAACTCCTATTTTAAGCGGATTTTCTCCAAAAATCAATAGAAAAGTGTGATGGCGAGCGGGGTCGGTGGTGGCTATATTCTCGAGTGAATCCTGCAGTTGCGACAAACTCTTTTCCTTTATTCGCGAATGAGCGTGAAGTAGGGATTCGGGGTCGGCGCAGTCCCTGGGCTTTCTCGACAAAGGCAGATACCCGCTATGATTTACAGGCTGAAGGAGCAGACATGATGCGTGTTGTGTTGAGACGAGGTGTGGTGCCGGTCGGTGGCATTCGAGGATTTCTGGTAGCTGTACTTCCCTGCTGGGTATTGTTGCTGCTGGTGATCGCGGTTGGTGGCGCAGAGGCTCAGACCGCGCAGTTGACGATCGACACGACGCAGATTGTTTCGCCGGTGAGCCCGACTCTTTACGGGCTGATGACGGAGGAGATTAACCACTCGTACGACGGCGGGCTGTATCCGGAGCTGATTCAGAACCGCGCGTTTCACGATACGTGGGAGGGCGTTTCGCCGTGGGACCTGGTGCGGCGCGGGAATGCCGAAGTGAGCAAGGCGGTCGATACGACCACCGGACCTAGCGCGGCACTGGCGCATAGCTTGAAGCTGACGGTGGTTTCGGCGTCTAAAGGCAATGAGGCGGGACTGACGAACCCCGGTTACTGGGGATTTGAGGCTGGGCCTGGGACGACGTATGCCGGATCGCTGTATGCGCGGGTGGAGGATGCCTCGGTTGGCCCGATTACGGTGCAGATGATCAGCAACCGGACGGGAGCCGTTCTGGCGCAGGCGGCGGTCGAGCTGAAGGCTGGGCCCTGGGCTCGGTATGAATACGCGTTGAAGCCAGGAGCGAAGGTGGCGGCCATGCAGGCTTCTGCTGATAATCATGTTGAATTGACGGTGGCTCATGCGGGGACCGTGTGGCTGCAACTGGTTTCGCTGATGAGGCCGTCGTACCATGACCGTTCGAATGGCCTTCGCCGCGACCTGATGGAAAGGATGGCGGCGATGCATCCTCACTTTTTGCGGCTGCCGGGCGGGAATTATCTTGAGGGTAACTCGATTGCAGACTGGTATGACTGGAAGAAGACGATTGGACCGCTGGTGGATAGGCCGGGGCATAACTCGCCGTGGTTCTACTGGTCAACGGATGGGCTGGGGCTGCTGGAGTTTCTGGAGTGGTGCGAGGACCTGAAGGTGGAGCCGGTGCTGGCGGTGTATACGGGTTATTCACTGAATGGGTCGCACGTGGCGACGGGCAAGGATATGGAGCCTTACGTGCAGTCGGCGCTGGACGAGGTGGAGTATGTTACCGGCGACGCGACAACCAGGTGGGGAGCGGAGCGGGCGAGGGACGGACATCCGGCTCCTTTTCCGCTGCATTACATCGAGGTCGGTAATGAAGACTATCTTGACCGGTCGGGAAGTTATCCGGCGCGATATGCGCAGTTTGCTGAGGCGCTGCACAAGCGGTATCCGCAATACAAACTGATTGCAACGGACGGCAACAGCGAGTACACGACGCGGGTGAACCCCGATGTATCGGACGAGCACTACTACAAGTCGCCGCAGGACATGATGGACCTGGTGCACCACTATGACACGGTTTCGCGGAGGGGGCCGAAGATCTTCGTGGGTGAATGGGCGACGCGGTCAGGGAGTCCGACGCCTAACTTTGGCGATGCTCTGGGGGATGCGGCGTGGATGACGGGGCTGGAGCGAAACAGCGATTTGATCGTGATGGCGGCGTATGCTCCTCTGCTGGTCAATGTGAGTCCGGGGGGCATGGAGTGGCCGACTGATCTGATTGGATTTGACGCGGCAAATACGTATGCTTCGCCGAGTTACTGGGCGCAGGTACTGTTTGCGGGGCACCTGGGGGATGGGACGGCGAAAAGCAGCCTTGCGGGCGAAAACAAGCGGTTTTTCTATTCTGCGACGGTCAACTCCGCAGAAAAAGTGCTGCATCTGAAGCTGGTGAATGCGGGCTCGGTGGCGCAACCGCTCGCTCTCAGCCTGACGGGAATTCACGGGATGCGGAAAGCGCATCTAACCTCAATGCATGGTGCGAGCTACCAGGCGACGAACACGATGGCTGAGCCGGATGCGATTCACCCGGTTGAGTCTTCAGCTTCGGTAACGGACGGCGTTTGGATGCATACGACACCGGCGCTGACCATTGAAGTACTGGATATACCGCTTCGATAAGGGTGTGGGTATTGGAAGGTGGTTTTGATGCGCATTGGGTATGGAGTTCTGGTTTTTGGCCTGTTTTTTGGATTTTTCGGGCCGGCGGCAGTTGGTCAGGCGGGGGTTGCCACCGCGGCGGCGAACGGAAATGAGAGTGGATTGGCTGGAGGCGCGGCAACATCAGGAATTCTCAAGCCTTCTCTCGACGAGTTGCAGTTGACGCTGGGAACGGTGAAGCTGGAGCGGTGGAAGGGTGGGTCTGTGCGGTCTGAGGCGGCAGCCAACATCAATTCAATCCAGCGGGATTTGCAGGGGACTTTGGCGGGCCTGGTGACGGAGGCGGATGCCACGCCGGGTTCTCTGGGGAAGCTGCTGGCGGTTTCGCGGAATGTGGCTGCGCTGTATGACGTGCTGGTGCGGGTAGTGGACGGGGCGCGCATCGCTGGTCCGGGTGACCAGGTAGACCGATTGCAGCAGGCGATGGTGCAACTCGAAAAGGCGCGGCAGTCGCTGGATGAGCGAGCAGAAGCGATGGCCGCTCTGCAGGAAAAGCAGGTTGCCGAATTACAGATCGCCTTGAAAACGCAGGCGGTGCCTGTGTGCCCGGTGGCAGCGGTAGCGGTGGAAAAGCCTGTTGTGGAGGCGAAAAAGAGGGTTGCGAAGAAAAAGCCTGCAGTACCGGCTGTCGCGGCGGCCCTGACCACAAAGTCTGCTGAGACTGAGAAGCCCAAGCCGTAAGCCCTAGTGCTTGATCGGATAGCCCTGCCAGAGGTATTCCAGTGCTTCCGGGAGGGTTTGCAGGCGAGTATTCTCATCGACGTGAGCGGCATTTTTGGCGAAGACGAACTGGTAGTGATAGCCCCGGGCTGCGAGTACGTTGGCCATGTTTTCGTTGGCGAGGACCCAGTCGTGCATGTTGTCACGCATGATGTTGGGGTTGAAGAGGTCGCGGTCGCCGACTTCCATCCAGATGCGAATTGGCTTTACGGGCTCGTTGGGGATGAGGCTTTCGTGAAATCCCCAGGCACCGTGGGGAGTCTGGGGATTGAAAGGCCACTGCTGGTTGACGTAGGTGCCGGAGTAGGTGAGCACCCGTTGGTACCACTCCGGGTGGTACCAGGCCATGATGAGAGCGCATGAACCGCCAGAACTGGCTCCCATGGTGGCGCGGCCTTTGGGGTCTTTGGTCAGATTGATGCGGGCTTCGGCCTCGACGCGAGGCAGCACTTCCCTTTCAACAAATTCAGCATAGCGGCCCGACATGGTGTCGTATTCGAGACCGCGCTCGCTGCCCTGGGCATCTCCGCCGCCGTTGCCGATTGAAATGAAGACGATTGCTGGAATTCGATGCTGGGCGATGAGGTTATCGAGGATAGGAAAGAGCGCGCGGTCAGGCCCATCGGCGCCGACCAGGAAAGGCGCAGCTGTGCCGGGAACATAGTTTGCCGGGACGTAAACGGCGACTTTGCGCGTGTAGGGTGCGGGCTGGCTGGTTGGAACCTGAAGAGTATAGGGGTTGGCTGGATCGAGGGTGAAGTTGTAATCGCCGGGCACTCGGGCGATGCCGGGGTAGATTTTGCTTTCGCTGGAGTTGATGGTGAACTCGATGATTTTGCCATGCGCGACAGTGGGGCTGGGGACCGATTCCGGAGCTGCGGGATGGGTAGAGCCGAGGATGAAGTTGCCATCGACGGTGGGCATTGGAATTGTGCCGTCGGGAAGCTCTTTGGCCGCGACATAGCCGGGGGCGTGCGGGTCGCGAATGGGAAACTCTCGTCGAGCTGGGGCCTTGGGCTGGGGCGCGAGCGTGATTCTGACCGGGGCAGAGGCTGGTGAAGGAGTCTGCGCAGGCGCCGGGACAACTGCCTGGACTGGTGACTGGGCGGCAGCGCCGACAGCAACAAAGCAAATAGCGGATAGGTTCAGGATTCGGCGCATGGAGTCTTCCTTGGCAGAGGCTGTAGCGATCAATGCAGGTTATCAAGATCAGGCAGCAGCACGACGCTTTCCTGCTCGTTGGGGTCAGTGCGGGCGATGACTGCGGTGACGGATTCGGTTTGGCTGGGGTTGTAGGGCAAGTGGGGTACGTCAGCAGGGATGTAGAAGAAGTCACCTGGCTTGACGATGGAGTGGTGTTCTAGGCGCTCGCCATGCCAGACGCCGGAGGTGCCGGTGAGGGCGTAGATGGCGGTTTCGTGGGTGGCGTGCTTGTGGGCCTGGGCGCGGCCGCCGGGCGGGATGGTCAGCAACTGCATGTGGATGGATTGGGCGCCAACTGATTCTGCGGAGATGGCGACGTTGTACTGGAGGCCCTGCTTGCCGGTGAAGGATGGGCCGGCCTGGACGAGACGGCAGGGACGCAGGGCGGTTTCAATCACTGGGATGCTCAAGGGACAGACCTCCTGGGGAGTTTGTGGGGAAAGCTCGGCGGAATAGGGGCAACTCTCGATTGGGAACGGGCCGAGAACGTGCCCCGCGGAAATGATAGCCCGTTCCGCAGGCTAGCGGCACTTTGATTGCATTTGGGTGGCCGGAGTGGGTGGTGGAGAGAACAAAAAAGATTCCTCGCGAAATGTGAGGCTCATTGCAAGTAAACTACGCAGTTCTGTTCATGAGGGTTGTTTGGGCGCACCTCGCCGCGGAATTGGCCTGGGCGTAAACCATCTTGCCTCCGTGGTCGCCTCAAAACAGCGGCTTTGGAAGTTTGAAGTTGGTTTTGGCTGGGATGCCGGGGACGCGGAGTGAAGTCAAGGTTGGTTGAAGGAGCGAAAGCATGCAGGCACGCGGCGGAGTGATGGTGTTGATGGTGGCCCTGGGATTGATGGGGCTTGCGCAGGATTTGCCCGGCCAAGCGGGCGAGGCGATGCGCCCAATCCAGCCTGCTGCTTGTGCGGCTGCAAACCCGGGCGGCGTGGTTGCGGTGCGGAGTCTTCGCGCTCGGGTTCCCAGCTTGAGCCTGTGCGATGGCCGCGTGCTTTCGAGCAGCCTTGCGCGGGTGAGTCAGGCTGAACCGCTGGCGCTGGCGTCTGGCGACCTGGATGAAGATGGAATGCCGGACCTGGTGAGTGGATTCCGTTCTGGCAAGGGCGGGCTGATTACGGTGCACCGGGGCAACGTGCAGGCACTTTGGCCCTATGGGGCGGCGCTGCGAAATGGGCCTCCTACAGCATTTTTGCCAAATGCTCGGACGTTTGCGGTACCGGAGGCTGCTGAGCTGGTGGCTGTAGGGGACTTCGACGCGGATGGCCACTGGGACGTGGTGACAGCGGCAAAGGGCAGCAACGCGCTCTATTTTTTGCGCGGGGATGGGCGTGGAGGTTTTACGGCAGCCAGGCGAATCGGTCTGCCCGGGACAGTGACGGGGATGATTGCAGGCGAGGTGAACCGGCGCGATGGCTTGACGGATCTGGTGGTGACCGTAAATTCAGGGGACGGGCCAAAGGCACTGGTGTTTGAATCGCCGCGCGGCGCATTGCAGGGAACGCCTGAGGAGTTTCGCTTACCGGAGCCAGCGACGGGTCTGGCGCTCGGGCGGTTTGATGGCGGCAGCATGAACGACCTGTTAGTCGCGGCAGGCAGCCGACTTGTGCTGATTCATGGGCGTGACCGCAAACTGTCAGTCGGTGAGGCTGAGCGCGGCCCTGTGCCCGCCGCGCGAGTATCGCAGTTTGAACTGCCGTTTAGTGTGCAGGCGCTTGCAGCGGGGGACTTTACCGGGACCGGGCCGGGGGTAGCGGCACTAGGGGATGATGGGAAGGTTCACTTTCTTGAGCACACCCTAGCGCAGTCGGAGCTGGTAGGTAAGCCAATCAGCGAGGCTGACTTCAGGCCGACGATGCAGGTTGCAGGCCGGGATGGGAAGCGAGCGGTTCTGGCGGGACGGTTGACTCCGGGCACAAAGGCGAGGCTGGCAGCGTTGCGCGCGTCCTTGAATCTGGCCGATGCGCTGGAGTGGGTGGAGCGGAGCTCGGTGACTCTGCCAGCGGGGTTTGCACTGACGAACGGACAACTGGCGGCGGCACGAGTTACAGGGTCGATGGAAGAGGACTTGATTGTGCCGGATGGCGGCAACAGTCAGATCCACGTGCTATCGACTGTTTTTGCGCGGCCAAAGGGTGCAGTGCAAGGATTGACGGGTAAGGCTGGCTCGCCGATGCGGGTGCTTGCCTCGCTCGAAGCGAACAGTGCGCCTGCGGCCGTGTTGCCGATGCGGCTGAATCAGCATGGGTTGAGCGGGCTTGTGATGCTCCAGGCGGGGCAGGCAGGACCGACGCTGATGCCACAGGCGCCTGCGAATATCTTCACCGTGACCAATACAAAGGATGCGGTGATCGTGAACGGCATCATCAAGACCGGACCGGATGGGTCGCTGCGCAAGGCCATGGCGGACACGGCCAGCGCAACAGGCCCCTCAGAGATCGTGTTCAACATTCCGACGAGTGACCCGGGGTACAACTCCAAAACAGGAACGTTCCTGATTCAGCCACTCTCTGAAAGCGTGCCGGGAGCATTCGATAACTTTGCTTTGCCGCCAATCAATGCGACGGTGACGCTGGACGGCTATACCCAGCCGGGAGCAAGCCCAAACACGCTGGCCGCCGGCGACAATGCCAAAATTCTGATTCAGATCGACGGGGCCAAGGCGACGACGCCGGGCGGAGCGGGGCTGGTGCCGTTTGACGATGTGGGCTCTGTGTACCGCGGACTTTCGCTGACTGGGTGGACAAACGGCCAGATCAGCAACGGGACGGAGTCTGGAGCTGAGGGTATGGAGGCCAACGGCGTCGGCGACTTTATCGAGGGAAACTTCTTTGGAACCGACCCCAGTGGAACTGTAGCGGCGGCGAATCGGATCGGGATTTTTGCTGACAATGGGCCGCTATTTGGCTCGGCTCCGGGCAACATCATCGGCGGGACGACGCCGCAGGCGCGCAATCTGCTTTCTGGCAATCAGATTGGCGGGGTACTCTTCCTTGCGCTCGCGTTTGAGGCACGGCTGGAAGGCAGCTTTGTCGGAACGGACATTACCGGTACCAAGGCGCTGACGAACAACGCCGACGGCGCTGGGCTGAACGGGCCGACTATAACGATTGGCGGAACGCTGCCGGGAGCAACGAATGTGCTCTCTGGCAACCTCACCAATGTTGACATTAATGATCTGACGGATATCAATGATGCGAGCAATTCCATTGTTCAAGGGAATTTGATTGGTACCGACCCGACGGGGACCAAGGCTGTGAACAGTTCGATTGGCACAGGGGTGTCGATTCTGCACAATCCTCTGAATATGTTGATTGGCGGCACAACGCCGGCTGCACGCAACATCATTTCGGGGAATCAGATTGGCGTTTCCATCTTTGACAATTCGTTCGATAACACGGTGCAGGGCAACTATATCGGCGTGGATGTAACGGGTACCAAAGCACTTGGGAACCTGGCCCAGGGTTTCAGCTCGGGCACCACGGGGGGCGTTGAAATAGCCGCTGGGGATACGACAATTGGTGGCTCGGTCACGGGAGCGGGCAATGTCATCTCTGGCAACGCGATGGACGGAATCCAGATTGCTGGGACGAGCAACGGGCCGAATAATTCACTGCAGACTTTGCAGGGAAACATTGTCCAGGGCAACATGATCGGTACCGATGCCAGCGGCAAGGTGGCGATCGCAAATGCTGGCAACGGCGTTGACCTGATCAGCGGCGCAACCAACAATGTGATCGGCGGAAGCCAACCGGGCGCGGGCAACCTGATTGCCCATAATGCGACCCACGGCGTGCTGATTGACCCCGGAACGGCAACGCCGGGTGAGGGCGTTAACAACATCACGATTGGCAATACGATTCTGTCGAATACCGGGGCGGGCGTGCGCGTGAATTCGGGCACAGCAAACCGCATCAGCCGAAATTCGATTTTTGGCAACGGGGCGCTGGGCATTGATCTTGGAACCGCAGGGCCGAATGCAAACACACATTGCAACTCGACCAATACTGGAGCGAATGATTCGCAGAATGCGCCGGTGCTGACGGCCGGCACGGGGAGCGCGTTTGTGACGGCGACCGCGACCGACCCGAGTGGGAATACGTCGGAATTTTCAAACGCGGTGAAGGCGACAGCGAGCGGGAATACGCTGACGCTGCTGGGGACCTTTGACAGCCTGCCCAATACGACGTATTCGATCGAGTTCTTCTCAAGCACAACTGCGGATGCAACGGGATTTGGCGAGGGCCAGACGTACCTGGGAACGACGACGGTGACCACCGACGCGACCTGCTCGGTTCCAGTGAACAATCCGGTGGATCTGTCCGGCGTGGATGTTGCGGTAACGCTGACGGACAATCCGTTTGTCTTCCTGGTCGGGCCTGATGCCGGGCAGGTGGCGTACACCAGCACGGTGAGCAACAACGGCCCGGCTACAGCGCATAACGTGGTCTTCAAAGACACTTTGCCTGACGGACTGGAACTGAGCAGCGGCTACTGCAACGTCGCGGCCTGCCAGTTTCCCATTGTTACGACGTTAGGTACATGCACCGTGAGCGGAAAAACCATCACCTGCGACCTGGGCACAATGGCACCTGGAACGGATGCGACGATTACGGTCCCCGTACAGGTGACGACTGCGGCGAGCATCACCAACACGGTGACGGTAAAGGCGACCGAGACTGACCCGAAGCCGGCCAACAACACGGCCAGCGCGACGATAGCAACGCAGTACCCCTTCCCGTTCATCGATCATCTGGACCCTGTTTCGGCACTGACGACTGATCCGAACGGGGTATTGATGACGGTCTATGGCATCGGACTGATCTCGAGTTCGCAGGTTACGTTCAATGGCACAGCGCTCCCCATTCAGGACATTCTGGACAACCAGGTATGTGGCGGCAGCTTTTCGCCGAGCTTCTGTACCGGGCTGCAGGTCAAGGTGCCCGCTTCCCTGCTTACGACTGCCGGGACAGCGACAGTGATAGTGACGAACCCGGACCCGGGACCCGGCGGCGGCCCAAACTTTGCGACTTCAGCTAACTTCACCATCGCTTCATCCTGCACCTATACGACGGGTTCGTCCTTCTTTAGCAATGTGGGTGCAGATGGTAGCGGACTGATTGCCGACGATGTGAACGTGAACTCCAACGTGCAGACTTGCCCGTGGACCGCGACCTCAAACGTACCCTGGGCGGTGATTCTGGACCATCCTAAAGGCAACGGATACGGAGTGAGCGATGTTCAGATTGCGGCAAACACAGCCGCAACTACACGCACAGGAACGATCACGATTGCGGGCCAGGCGATCTCCTTTACGCAGGATGGCGGATCCACCTGCCCGGATACACTGAGCGCTTCGACCGCCACTTCTCCCTTGGGTGGCGGCAATGGCAGCGTCAATGTAACGACGGGAGCGGGGTGTGCGTACTTTGTGCAGTCATATGCGCCCTGGATCACGATTCCCAAAAGTTCGGGGCTGCTGGTGGGAAGCGCAACAGCAAGTTATACGGTGGCACCGAATCCGGGTGGACCTCGCACGGGTGCGGTTGTCGTAGGCGGATCGGTGCTGACAATCAACCAGGACGCGGCGAGTTGCTATTTCTCGCTCGACACCACGTCAACAACTGCAGCGGCAAGCGGTAGCAGCGGCTCAATTGCGGTCACAGCATCTGCACCGAGTTGTGCATGGACGGCGACCTCAAGCGACACGGCGCATTTGAAAGTCACCTCAGGGGCGTCGGGTACGGGCAATGGCACCGTAAAACATTTGGTGCCGGTAAACCTCGACGGGCCGCAAATGCCGACGATCACGGTAGGAAATGCGACGGCGAATGCTCTATTCACTGTGACCCAGGCTTCGGCGTTTTCGTGCTCGTTCACGATCAAGCCGACACCGCTGACGGTTGGGGCAAACGGTACATCAAACTTCTTCACACTGACGGCTTCGTTCTCGTTCTGTAAGTGGACGGCGAATCCGAGTGACCCGTCGGCAATCAGTATTCCGAAAAACTCGGGTATGGGTACGAGCGCTGTGTACTACACCGTCGCGCAGAACCCGGGGCCGGCCCGTACCATCACCATTGTGGCGGGTTGCCAGACGTTTACCGTGAACCAGGACGGAACGCCGGTATCGAATCCTGTGCCCACAATTACAACATTACAACCGGCTGGTGCGACGGCAGGCTCCGGAGGGTTCACGCTTACGGTAGACGGAAGCAACTTCATTAGTGGTTCGGTGGTGAACTTCAACGGGACGGCGCGAGCGACGACCTTTGTGAGCGCGACGCAATTGACTGCAGCAATACTGGCAGGCGATGTGGCGAGTGTCGGCACACCTGCGGTGACCGTAACAAACCCCACTCCGGGAGGTGGGACTTCCAACGCCGTCGTGTTCAATGTAACGCAGGCGAACAATCCGGTGCCAGCAACTACTACGCTGTTGCCTGCGGGAGTTACTGCTGGTTCGGGTGCATTCACGCTGACGGTGAACGGCTCTAACTTCATCGCAAACTCGGTAGTAAAGTTCAACGGGACGGCGCGAGCGACAACCTTTGTGAGCGCGACGCAACT
>JANYDG010000003.1 GCA_025359885.1 Acidobacteriota bacterium | reverse complement strand
CGCACGCCTACGTCGGTAATCAGGATATGGACGGAAATACCGAGTAGGGCGCCGGCGAGACTCGAGGCGAAGGCCGATTTCCATTCGCGCCGCAGAAAACTTTGCAGGTCGCGCTTCCATGTCTGTGTCAGGATTGACAATTTTCTGTACCAAGTTTTCAAATCCCGCTCCATGCTGTCTCCGTCTGAAAATATCAGAACGGCGAGTTGCGTTCCGTCCGAAAACTCCTGGATTGTCGCCAAATCGCCAAGTCACTCATCGAGGGTGAATCGGGAATGCGAAGCCGGATTCCCAAAATCAACCCCATCGACCCCACTAACCCCCCAAACCTCGCCCCTCCAGCCTAACCGACAACCGCGACCCCGTAGCCTCCGCCAGCTTCCGCAGCGTAGCAAAGCTCGGCGAAGCCCTCCCCGACTCCAGCCGCGCAATCGCCGACTGCCCCGTACCCATCCGCTGCGCCAGCGCCGCCTGCGAAAGCCCCGCCCGAAGCCGCGCCCCCACGATCTCCTGCCGCAAAGCGCCCTCCGGCCGCATCGCCTCCAGCAGCCGCTCAAACTCCACCTCATTCCCCCGCACACGCCCGCGCCGCGCCGCCATCACGCAGGGAATCACCCCACTCGAAGCAGCCGCGCGTGGAACAAAGGACTGTGGAACAATCACAAATTTATGATGGTCATTTCGCATGCACCAACGATGGCACACTTACCCTAAATGATCCGCAAATCTAAAATCAGTATAATCAGCAACATACGGCCCTTCCCTCTTGACAAAATCCACCCAGCCACATCCCCCGGAATTGTTCCACGTGGAACAATCCCCGCAACAACCCTCCTCCTCAAATCCTCCAGCAGCCCGGCTACTCCGCCCGCGGCGTCAGTTCCAGCGTCCTCACCTCAAACGGCTCCAGTCGAATCACGTGCGGTTTTCCCGCCTCAAACACCACCGCAGGCGGCGGATTTTCACCAGCCAGATTCGCCCAAGGGCTCAGCGCCACAAATCGTCCCGCCGCCCCCGCCGGCAACTCCAGCGCACTCCCGATCTCCAGTACAAATTCCTGCGCCCGGTCGCTCGGATTCCGCAGCGTTACGATGGACTTTTGAGCCGACCACGCCGCCCAGCCATACACCTGCAGCCAGCGCGGATCGCCCCCGACCCAGTGCGTATCCTTCAGCACGTCGGCGTTCAGCCGCGACCACTTCGCCGCCTCTGCCAGCACATCCCAATCCCCCGCATTCAACAGCCCCGGCGTAATATACATCTCCTGCAACTGCGTGCCCGAGCCGAAATACGAGCGCACTTCGTTGCTGAAATCTGCACCCGGATCATCACTCAAATGAGGCGCCTTCTGCGCAAACACCAGCCCATGCAGCATCAGCGAATTCAGCGGAAAAAGCCGCCCCGCCTTCACAATCTCGTCATAGGTATCTGCATCGCGATAGGTAATCCAGCGCTCCCGGCTCGTCCCCACCCCGGCAAACTCCGTATCGTCCCCGCCACGCCAGATCGAGTCTGCATACATCAACCAAAAAGGAGAGGGATAAGTCCCCGTCGTCAGATTTACGTACAAATCAGGCTTCAATCGCCGCAAGTCTTCGATCAAGTGAATCGCCGCGTCAAAGTCGCTGCTGAATGCGCTGCCCTTCACCACCTGGTCGGCATTTCCCGTCCCGTCCAGCTTGAACTGGTTGATGCCGTACTTCGTCACCATCTCCGTCACCGCATCGTGAAACCGCGCATAGTACTTTGGCCCCGAAAGCGCAAGGCCGCCATCGACAGTTTCATATCCACTTCGCTTTGCCGACGCGAGCCGGTCCTGCTTCGGTGGGCCGTATCCGCCCCACGGGGAAAGCCACACACCAGGCACTGTTCCATACTTTGCGGCTGCTTCTTTGAAAGGCGCAAAACCGTCTTTGAAGTCACCGCGAATCTTCCAGAGTTCCCCCTGCGGGTCATGGAGGTCGTCCCAGCCGTCATCCAGCAGAAAGGAATCCAGAACCACTCCACGCTTGACGTGCAATTGCTCGCCAATTGCGTGAATCCGGTCCAACGCGTCTGCCTGCGTATATGGACTAAAAAATCCAATATCGAACCAGCTGTTGTAGTGCAGAAACGTCCGGTACGGATGCGCCCGCTCTCGCTCCAGGTACCCGAGAAAGCTCCTCCGCATCTGTCCCGGCGTCGCCAGCCCAATCACCGCAGAAAACCGCGCCGACTGCCCGGCTCCCAGCTCAACACCCCGATGCAGTTCGCTCACTGCCCGCGCGCCCACCACACTGCTCTCCGCAAGCGGCTGCTCCATTCCAAGAAAGAAATTCCCTGCAACCAGCGGCGAACCCTTGACCGTCCCGGCCACCTCCGCTCCCGCCGCCTGTGCGTCGATCATGCGCACATCACTCAGCGCCAGTGCCTTGCCCCGAGCTGTGACGGTAAGCACCTGCCGCACATACCCCGACCCCTCGCGCAGCTCCACTGCCCAATCGGCCTCAAAGCTCCCATCCTGCGCAGCAAGCGCATAGTGCACCGCAGCTCCCGGAATCCTCTCCGCCAGCCGCGCGGCACCCGGGTCCGCAGCAAGCGTCTCCACCCGCGCCGACCCCTTGACCTCCAGGTCAGAGGCTCGCACGACCCCAGCTTTCCCCACCCCCAGGCTAAAAGGCTCCTCCAAACGCAATGCTTCAGGGTTTCCGACTCCCCGCACCGTCAGGCAGCAGACCTTTCCGCCACCCGTCGGCCACACCACCTCAACCTGCCCGTTCGTCAGCGTCCAACCCACCGGCCCCAGCACTGCGGCCACCTGCCGCCCCGACTCTGCACCTTGCCCAAAGCAACTGGACCAAGCAGTCAACAATCCCATCAATCCAGCGCTCACCCCCATTGCAAACTTCCCTAAACGCATCTCAGGCATCCACCCGCTCCTCTGCAATCGTTTCCGGCAACGCGGCAACCTCCGCTAAACCCTCCCGGTTCACCCCATTGCCGCCCTCCATCACCGGCAAACACAAGATGAACCGCGCCCCCTTGGGCGTATTCACCTCCGCCCGTATCGTCCCCTGGTGTTCCTGCGCAATCTTCGCCGCAATCGAGAGCCCCAGACCCGTTCCCCGTTGCTTGGTCGAATAGAACGGCAAAAACAGCCGCTCCCGAATCTCATCCGTCAGGCCGTGTCCCGTATCTGAAACCGCCGCCTCCACCAGGCTCCCATCCTCGCTCAGTGCCGTCGTCACCGTCAGCACTTTCAGCAGGCTCCCCTGCATCGCTTCCGCAGCATTGTCGATCAGGTTGGCAAGTGCCCGCTTCACCGCATCGGGGTCGGCCATCACCTGCGGCAACTCCGGCTCAAGCATCGTACGAATCGTAATCCCGTCCATCCGGCCTGAAAACAACATCAGCGCATCCTCCGCCACCGTATTCATGTCGCAAGGACGCGGCTGTGGCGCTGGAAACTGCGCCAACGCCGCAAACTGGTCTACCAGAGTCCGCATCGTCGCCACGCAGCCCAAAATCACCTCACTGCATTTGCGAATCACCCCCAGCGACTCCTCCCCACCGCCAAACGCCATCCTGTCAAGATGCCGCTTGATTCGCTCCGCCGACAGGGCAATCGGCGTCAGCGGATTCTTGATCTCATGCGCCACCCGCTGCGCCACTTCCTTCCAAGCCATCTGCCGCTGCGCTCGCAGCAGCTCCGTCGTGTCCTCTACCACCAACACCGCGCCTTGCCTGCCCAACCCTGCCAGTGGTCCAAGTTCCAGCCGCGCACTCGTCACCGCCAGGTGCACCACACGCCCCCCGGCATGCGTCTCAAACTCCGTTGAAGCCGCCCCCATGCGGTGGCTTCGCCGCAGCACCCGCGCCAAATCCTCACTGCAATCGGCCGGAAAAAGCGCTGAAATCTGCATCCCCTTCAGAGAATTCTCTTCGCGATTTCCCATCAACGTCGCAAAAGCCCGGTTCGCCATCAGAATCGCCCCTCCCCGGTCCAGCGTCACCACTCCACTCGGAATCGTCTCCAGAATCGTCTCCAGCTCCCGACGACGCTCCTCCAACGCCTGGTTCGCCACAGACAACTGGTGCCGCGAACTCTCCGCCATATGCCGGCTCGTCTCCAGATCGTGCGCCATGTGGTTAAACGCGCTCACCAGCTCAGCCATTTCGCCGCTCGAATCCACCGCCACACGCTTGTCCAGCTTGCCGTCTGCAATCTCGTCCATCGCGTCCGCCAGCGCCTCCACCGGCCGCGTAATCTGCTTGGAAAGAAACAAAGCCAGCCACATGCTCGAAAAAAACACCAGCGTCGTAATCAGCAGCAACATGAAAAAGTAGGTGGTCCGAATACTGTTCCTGCTCCGGAACAGGGTCCAGTACTCGCTCGCCCCGATTCGAATCCGGCTCGCCGTCTGGCTCAACCCCTGCGGCATCGGCAGCCCCACCACCACCAGCCGCCCAGCAGCAGTCACCGCAATCCCCGACGCATACTCGCGTTTCCCCTGGCCGCCTTCCACAATCAAAATCGGCTCATCCGTCCGCTGCGCCGTCGTCAACAGCTCCTGGTACACCGGGCCTTGCAGCGGCTCCGTCTCCGCCTTCACGTCATCCAGCCACGGCAACAAGCTCAGGTGCGAATCCCCTGCCGGCAACTGGTACCCCAGCATCCCCCGCTTGTCCGGCCCATAAACTGCCACAAACCCGCCCTCCAGCGTAATCCGCCGCGAACGCAACTCCTCCGTCGCCGTCGCTTCGTCCTTATCCACCGCCCCAGAAGCAGCAATCGCCTCCGCTTCCAGGCGCGCATTGGCCGTCGCGTAATGGGCCAGCTCCAGCACCACCCGCGTCGAGTTTTCACGCAACTCAGAGGTCGGCTGCGAAAACCAACGGTCCACCGACCGGTTCATCAATCCAAAGCTGAAAAGGAACATGAATCCTGCCGGCGCCAGCGCAATCAGCGCCGCCCCCACCACCAGCCGCGTCCGCAGCCGCGAACCAAGCGCACGGCTCCGCTGGTCGACAAACAACTTCAAAATATTCCGAATCAACAGCACCAGCAGCGCCAGCAACAGCAAAAACACGATCACCGACATTGATGTGAAAACCAGAATGTCGCCCGTCGTCTGCGGCGTCAAAAATCGTATATTGCTCGTATTAAAGGCCTGCAAGACCAGCAGCGCCATCGAAATCACCAGCGCCCCGGCACCAAGCAATGCAATCGTCCGAGCCCGCGAACTTCTGAAAATCGGCATGCGCATAGTATAGGCCGGGCGGCATTCAGTGCTTCATAGCCCCAATCCAAATGAACGCCGAATGCGCACCCAACCGAACATCCAGTTCACTCGTCAGCCCGCCCACCTGCTAACTTGCTAGCATGAACGAACTCGCCCGCGCCCTCATCGGCAACAGCGCCGCAGCCCCAGCCAGCAATATCCTCGAGGCCATCCCCGATGCCCTTGCCCACGCGAAACCCACGCCTGCCGTCCCGCACTCCATCTACGAAGAGGTCTGGCACCTCGCCTACTGGCAGGACCTAACGCTCGACTGGATTCAGGGCCGGCCCACTCCGCGCCCCGAAAACTCCACGCAAAGCTTTCCTTCAGAATCCTCGGCGGCCTCTGAACCCTGGCCTGCCCTGCAGCGCCGCTTCCTCACCGGAGCCGAATCCGCCGCCGCCATCGCCAACGACACCGCCAGCCTCGATACCGTAGTCATCTGCCCCGCCGACCCAGCCCAACCCCGCCCAGAAAACATGACCGTTCGCGAGCAACTGGAAAGCCTCGCCGGGCACAACGCCTACCACCTCGGCCGCGTCGTCCTGCTGCGGCAGTTACTCGGTATCTGGCCACCTCCGAGTGGCGGCTACAAATAAAAAGAGGCGCAGCCTGAGCCGCGCCCCTTGCTACAACCAAATTACAACGCTAGATCTGCGAACACCCCAGCGGACTCAGCACCAGGTTCGTAATATTGCTCACAATCGGCTCAAACGCATACCGCTCATTCCCCGAGAGCTTCTTCCAATCCGGATCGCCCCCAAAAGCCGCCCACTTCCCGTTCAACTGCTCCAGGCTGTCCATGCTCAGCATGTAAGTCAGCGCAGGCATCCGCGCACCCACCAGCACGTCCCCATAAAACACGCTGTTAAAACCAGCCGTCTTGAAGATCGCAAACTCCCCGCTGTTGAACATCTCCACCTTCCGCACATGGTCCCTGAAGCTCGGGCTCTCATAGGTCCGCATCTGGAAGATCCGCTTCGCCTTCGTCGCCGTTCCCGGCGGCAGCGTCAGCTTTGGCCAGCCCTCAAACGCCTTCAGCAGCGTCCCTTCCACCCGCAAAAATGCATTCGCCCCAGCCGGCGCGCTCCAGAATGCCTCCGCCGCCTTCAGAAACGCGGCATCCTCTGACAAGTGCAGCTCCACCTCCGCCAGCGTCTCCAGCGACGAGCCCGGTATCAGCACATAATACGTCGGCGTTTCCGGCCCGATATCCAGCGAAAACGCGCCAATCGGCCCCATCCCCAGCCGCCCCAGCGCCGGGATCAGCGCATCCGCAAAGTAGCTCTGCGCCAGCTTTGTCTGCGGCCCACTCTCCATTTTGTACTGACGAATCTGGTAATACTCCCGCCCACCGGCCGGAGCCGCCAAAGCCTTGCCCTCACGCGCCATTGCCAGCGCTGAAGTTGCCAGAGAAGCCGCCAAAAACTGCCGTCGTTGCATCGATACTCTCCATGATTGAATTGAAAGTCACCCTGAATCCCGCCACTAAATCCAGACATCCCGCGCCGCCGTCAACTCGCCGCCCTCGTGCCCCGTATTCAGCACCCCGCGCGGCTCAATTATCAGCAGCTTTACCTCTTTTTCAGCGAATGGCTTATGCTCCACTCCCCGCGGAACCACAAACATTTCCCCCGGTCCAAGATCAACTGCGCCATCGCGAAAGTCAATCCGCAACTCGCCCTCCACCACCAGAAACGTCTCGTCCGTCTCAGGATGGTTATGCCAGATAAACTCTCCCACCAGCCGCGACACCTTGAACTGATAGTCGTTCATCTCCGCCACCACCTTGGGCGTCCAGGTCTCGGTAAACAGCTCAAACTTGTTTCGAAGATTGATCGCTTCGTAACTCATCCGTCCCCCTCCAACAAATCCGGGTGCCCCGGGTCCCGCCTTCAGGACCTGGGCGCGAATCACCTCAACCCCAGCAATCTCCAGACCCTAAATCACCTGGCTCGGCGCAGTCCACTCTCGCCCCTGCGACTCAGCCACGCCCTTGTGCGTCAGCAATCCCTTCCAGACATTCAGCCCCTCGGCCAGCCCCGCATCCGCCTTCAACGCCGCCGCAGCCCCCAGGTTCGCCAGCCGCATCAGGTACGGGAACGTCGCATTGGTCAGCCCCAGCGTCGAAGTATGCGGCACTGCCCCCGGCATATTCGTCACGCAATAATGCACCACCCCATCCACCACATAGCTCGGGTCGCTGTGCGAAGTGGGCCGCGCCGTCTCCACGCACCCGCCCTGGTCAATCGCCACATCCACAATCACCGCGCCCTTCTTCATCCGGCTCACCATCGCCCTGGTCACAATCTTTGGCGCAGTCGAGCCCGGAATCAGCACGCCGCCAATCACCAGGTCAGCCTCCCGCGTCGCCTTCGCCACGTTATAGCTATTCGAAGCCAGTGTATGCAGCCGCCCCAGGAACATGTCATCCAGCTCCCGCAAACGGTTCAGATTCATGTCCACAATCGTCACGTGCGCGCCCATTCCGACAGCAATCTTGGCAGCATTCGTACCGACAATGCCCCCGCCGATAATGCACACATTCGCCGGCGGCACACCCGGTACACCCCCCAGCAGGATCCCCCGCCCCCCGCGCTCCTTCTCCAGATACGAGGCGCCCACCTGAATGCTCATCCGACCGGCTACCTCGCTCATCGGCGTCAG
>JANYDG010000106.1 GCA_025359885.1 Acidobacteriota bacterium | reverse complement strand
TACTACGCTGTTGCCTGCGGGAGTTACTGCTGGTTCGGGTGCATTCACGCTGACGGTGAACGGCTCTAACTTCATCGCAAACTCGGTAGTAAAGTTCAACGGGACGGCGCGAGCGACAACCTTTGTGAGCGCGACGCAACTAACTGCAGCAATACTGGCGGGCGATGTGGCTGCTGCTGGCAGCGCGAGCGTCACGGTATTCAACGGGGTACCGGGCGGGGGAACCTCGAATGCAGCAGCGTTTGCGGTGAACAACCCTGCGCCCACGGTGACCTCGCTGCAACCGGCGAGCGTTACTGCGGGGGCTGCAAGCTTTGCGCTTACGATGAACGGTACTGGCTTCAACGCAAGCTCGGTCGCAACATTCAACGGCAACGCGAAGGCTACGACGCTGGTGAGTTCCACACAACTTACGGCGGCGATCACGGCGGCGGATGTGGCAACCGCGGGCGTGGTTCCTGTGGCGGTCGTCAACCCCGGACCGGGGGGCGGCACATCGGCTGCGGTAAACTTCACGATCAGCTCGGCGGGGGCACCGCAGGTTTCGCTGCTGCCGGTGGCGCTGGCCTTCCCGGATACGAATGTTGGGTCGACCGCTGCTGCGCAAGTGATCACGCTGAAGAATACCGGGACCGCATCGCTGACGCTGAACGGCATCACGCTGGCGGGTGTGAATCCGACTGACTTTGCTGAAACCAACAACTGCCCGGGCACGGTGGCGGCGAGTGCAAGTTGCACTATTTCTGTGACGTTCACGCCAGCCTCGGCGGCGAGCTTTATGGCCAGCGTGTCGATAGCGGACAACGCTGCTGGCTCGCCCCAGGCGGTGCCCTTGAGCGGAACCGGGACGACACCGCAAGCGCCGGTGGTTTCGCTGACGCCTCCATCGCTGAGCTTTAGCGCAGTGACGGGTACAACGGCTGCGGCACAGTCGGCAACGCTGAAGAACACAGGGAATGCGACACTTACGATCAGCGGCATCACACTGACGGGAGCCAACGCCAGCGACTTTGCACAGACGAATGCCTGCGGAAATTCGCTGGAGGCGGGTGCGAGTTGTGCCATCTCGATTACGTTCACACCTGCTTCGGCGGCGAGCTTTGCTGCAACTCTTTCGGTGGCAGACAATGCGTCGGGTTCGCCGCATCTGGTAAGCCTGAGCGGTACGGGCACACCGCCGCCAAGCTTTACTGTGACCTCTTCGACAACGCCCCAGACGGTGACCGCAGGAGGGAAAGCGCAGTACACCATTGCAGTGACTGCGCAGAATGGCAGCTTTGGCAACGCTGTTACATTGTCTGCGAGCGGCCTGCCGACGGGAGCTACCGCTACGTTCGTCCCTGCGACGGTGACTCCGGGCAGCGGGACGCAGAGTTCGACGCTGACGATACAAACAGCGGCGAAAATGGCGACGGCGAGCATCTTTGGCAGTCTGAAACTGATGGTATTCGCGATTCCTTTGCTCGGATTTGGATTTGCTGTCCGACGGTTCAGGCGGCGTTGGACAACACTGATCATCCTGCTGATCGCTTCGCTCGGAGCCTTAACTGCAATGACAGGTTGCGGTGGTGGATTTGCGTTGCCGGGCAGCAATGGCACCACCTATAACATCACGGTCACCGGAACCAGCGGCGGCCAGCAACAATCCACCACAGTGCAACTTACCGTGCAATAAGGAGATACCATGCGCATCAGCATCAGAGTCCGAACTTCCCTGCTGTTGGTCCTTCTGGTCATGGCGTTCCTGGCGTCACGGTCGGCAGCCAACGCGCAGAAGGCGAAACCAGCCGACGTACAACCGCATGCGGAGTTAGCGGTGGCGTATAACTACGAGCGCAGTAATGTACCTCCGGGGGGGTGCACCTGTTTTGGCCTCAACGGAGGAAGCGCCAGCTTTGCGTGGCCGGTGAGGCCGGGCGGTTTTGCGCTGGTGGCTGATGTGGGTGTGGCCCACTCCGGGTCGATTACCGGCAGTGGCTACAGCCTGACGTTGAGCACGTTTACGGCGGGTACACGCTATCTGCCGCGACTGGGCTCGTCAAAAGTGCAGCCGCATGGGCAGGTGCTGGTGGGCTTTGCGCACTCGGGGGGGACGCTGGTAAGTGGGGCGAATACGGCGGTTTCGAACAGCGGAGCAGCCTTTGCCGCGCAGGTAGGCGGGGGGCTTGACCTGAAGCTGAACCGGCGCTTTTCCATCCGGATGGCGGAGGCAGATTACCTGGTGACGACTTTCAAGAACGGAGTCAACGACCACCAGAACAATCTGCGCCTGGGGGCGGGCGCAGTGTTTCATTTCTAAGGCTGCGATCAGTTAACTCTTTCGCGTGAGCCTGGTGATGCGGCCGGTCTGGTTCCAGTCTGAGACGTAGATGTTTGCGTCTTTGTCGATATGGCAACCGTGGGCGGCGCTGAAGGTGGCTGGGGCTATCTCGCCGGGCTTGAGGGTGTAGTTGGCCCACTCTGACTTATGCGGATTGTCACCCAGGAAAGCTACCGGGGTGTTATCGCGGTCAAGGATGGTGACGCGACCCTCCAACTCTGAGACAACGGCGAAGTCACCATGAAAGCTGACTTGGCAGGGACGGCGCAGATGTTGCGTAACGGTAGCTACATACTTGCCGTCAAAGTCGAAGTGGCAAAGGCGGCGGTTTTCGCGGTCGCAGACAAGCAGCAGCGGCTGGTCGTAGCGGGTGTCGACGGCGAGGCCGTGGGAGCAATCGAGCAGGCCGTCCGTCTTGCCTTTTCCAGAGTAGCTGGCGCGGTAGTTCCCTGCTTTGTCGAAGCGGAAGATGCGTGAATCTCCGTATCCATTGGCGATGAAGATGGAGCCATCGGGGCCGGGTACGGCTGACGTGATGCGCCATTCGTTGGGCTGCTTAAAGCCGGCCTCGAGGGGCGCGGTGATTTTCTGGGCGACGGTGCCGTCGGTCTTCATCTTGACGAAGAGCCAGTTCTCTTGCGGAGTTCCCTTTTGGACGGTGGTGTAGAGGTACTCGCTGCCTTCTTCTGCGGCGTAGACCATGGAGTGGACCTCTGGGAATTGGGTGGCGATGGTCCGGAGCAGGTGACCCTCGGGACCGTAAACGAGGACACCGGTTTCGCTTTGGGTGCTGATGTAGACATTGCCAGCTTTGTCTGTAGCGATAGCGCCATGGGTGCCGCCGAAGGATTTGCCTGAGGGCAGAGTGCCCCAGCCGGGGACCGTGTTGTAGGTCCATTCACCATTGCCGGTTTGGACTGGAGCATCGGGTGCGGGGTGCAGTGAGTTCAAAGGGCTGGATTGCGCAAAGGCATTTTTGGAGGCAACGGCGGTAAGAGCGGAGGCTCCGGCGACGGCGAGGAATTGCCGCCTGCCGAGAGAGCCATTGAGAGATTGATTCCGGTCGGGATTCATTCGGTTTTCCTCGCTGAGTCTTGCTGTGATTCCGCTGTAGAGGCGGGTTGGGCGGGGGTATTGAAGAGATAGACGTGGCGCAGATTTTTCATGGCGTCGAGCGAAGTGGCTGCGGCGGCAGTGACTCTGGTGCCATTGAGGTTGAGGGATCGCAGGTCGGGCAAGGCCGCGAGATGGGCGAGGCCGGTGCCGGTGACTGCGGTTCCTTCGAGATGAAGGGTGCGCAGGTGGGTGAACTTGCCAAGGGTCGCAAGGCTGGCGTCGGTGACGGCGGTGCGACCGAGTTCTGCTTCAACGATATAGGGGGCAAACCTTTCAAATTGGGCGAGTTGCGCGTCAGTGAATGTGGCGGAGACGTTGGAGGTGCTGAGGATGAGGCCGTCCGATGGAAGACTCGAGACGGGCAGCAGTTTAGCCCCTTGCCCTAGGGCAAGCTGGCTGATCTGGGGCATGAGGGCACTATAATCGGCGACGGGCTGAGGAGGCGGGCCAAGCGATTCGAGGGTGTCTTCGTGAAGGACGACTCCGCTGAGCGCAGTGGCGCTGGCAGATGCTCCCTGGGCGATCCAGGCTTTGAGCCAGGCAATCTCTTCGGCCTGCAGGGGCGGGCGGCCCTCGGCGGGCATGAAGAGCTTATGGCTGGTGGGAAGTGTAATGCGTTCAAGGAGAAGGCTGGTCTCAGGATGGCCAGCGACGATGACAGCTCCATCTTTGCCACCGTGCATGAGCAACTCGTAGGAATCGAGGCGAAGGCCACCGTTGGATTTGCTTTCTCCATGGCAGGAGACGCAGTTAGTGTCGAGAATCGGGTTGATATGGCGAGCATAGAAGCTGCCAGAGCCTTTTGTGCTGGCGAGCTGGGAATCAAAGTCAAACCATCGCTGCATCGCGGGGGACATGTATTGGGTGAGGTAGTTTGCACCATGAGTAAGGGATCCGCCCTGATGGGCTGTCCACGCGAGGGTGAAAACTACCGAGGCAAGCAGGCCGGGATAGAGCATGTTGGCCGGATGGGCTGCGCTGGCGCTGAGCCAACTGGGCCGTACGAACAGGCAGAGCAGGACGCTGATTGAAAGAGCAGTGCCTCCCCAGAGATGGGCGGTAACGATGGGGCCAGAGGCTCCGCTGCCGTAGGCCAGGAGATAGCCGAGGGTGAGCGAGCCCAGGCAGGCGGCGAAGGCGAGCGCAAGGACGAACGCTGCTGCATCGCGGAGGGCGGGCCGGGCCTTGCCGTAAATTTCGAGAAGCGGTACCAGCACTATGAGGCCGATGGGCAGATGCACGGCGAGGGGATGCAGACGGCCTAGTAACTGCTGCCAATCTGCGTGCGGCTTGCCGTCGAGATGGACTACGAATGGGAGCGAAAGCAGGGCCAGGCAGAGAGCTATTGCCCCGATGCGTTGGCGGGAACTGCTCTCACCGAGCCAGATTTTCACGGCACCGCTCACCGGCATCTTCAAGGAGGATTTGAGCATCAGGCGAGCAACCCTTTGACGACGCTGGCAGGGGTGGTGCCGGTGAGTTTCTGTTCGAGACCCTGAAACCTGTAGGTGAGCTTGTTGTGGTCAATGCCCAGGCAGTGCAGCAGGGTTGCGTTGAAATCGCGCACCGGGACGGGGTCCTTTACCACGTTGTAGCTGTAGTCGTCGGTTTCGCCGTAGGTGATACCGGTCCGCACGCCACCGCCGGTCATCCAGGTGGTAAAGCAGCGGGGATGATGATCGCGGCCGTAGTTATCTTTGCGCAGGCCGCCCTGGCTGTAGACAGTGCGACCAAATTCCCCTGCCCATACCACGAGGGTATCCTCAAGCAGGCCGCGCCGCTTGAGGTCGGTTACGAGGGCGTAGCAGGCGCGATCCACCTCGCGGCACAGCATGGGCAGAACGCCGGTAACGTTGTCGTGGACGTCCCATCCGCGCTTGTAAATCTGCGTAAAGCGCACGCCGCGCTCGGCGATGCGCCGAGCGAGCAGGCAGTTATAGGCAAAGGTGCCCGGCTCCCGGGCTTCAGGGCCGTAGAGGTCCCAGGTGGACTGCGGTTCACTGCGCAGGTCCGCCAGTTCTGGCACGGAAGTCTGCATACGATAGGCCATCTCGTACTGGGCGATGCGAGCATTCGTTTCCGGGTCGCCTAGTTCGGCGAGGGTCTGGTGGTTGATCTGCTCGACGGCGTCGAGCATCTTGCGGCGGACTTCGCGATCGACGCCGCTGGGGTCGGTGAGGTAGAGAACTGGGTCGCCGGAAGAGCGTAGGCCGACGCCGGAGTGTTCTGAAGAGAGAAAGCCGCTGCTCCACAGGCGCGAGGAGACGGGCTGATTATTCTCCTTGGCGTTCATTTTGGTCTGGAGAACCATGAAGCGGGGGAGGTTGTCGTTCATGCTGCCGAGGCCGTAGGAGAGCCAGGAGCCGAGGCACGGCTTGCCTGCATTCATATTGCCGGTGTTCATGAGCATGATGGCTGGCTCATGGTTGATAGCGTCGGTGTTGGTGGATTTGATGAGGGCGAGGTCATCGACCATGCGGCCGGTATAAGGCAGCAGGTCGCTGACGAAGGTGCCTGTTTTGCCGTAGCGCTGAAAAGCCCAGTGCGATGGCGCAATGGGAAAGCGGGCCTGGCCGTTGGTCATGCCGGTGAGTTGCTGATTGCCGCGGACCGAGTCTGGAATGTCTTTGTCATAGAGCGCGGCCAGATTGGGCTTGTAATCGAGCAGGTCAATCTGCGGTGGCCCGCCGGACATGAAGAGATAGATGGCTCGCTTGGCTTTTGGTGCGAAATGGGGCACCTTCAGGTCAGCCGGTGTCGGAAGCTGCTGCGAGTCGGTGGTGTCAGAGGCGTGCGCGGCGGAGCGAAGAACGTTTTCGCCGAGCAGGCTCGCGAGGGCCGCCCAGCCGAGGACTTTGCCGCTGCGGCCGAGAAACTGGCGGCGCGTCTGAAGCTCAATCCACTTTTGACGGGCCTCAGCCGGGATCTGCATCTGCGGAACCACGGCATCGAGGGCGCTGCGGGAATCCTCGTGCTCGGTATCGGTACAGAAAGGATGCTGCTTCATGGCACTCCCGTAGCTACTTGTTCAGTGTTTCGTCGAGGTTCAACATTTCACTTGCGACCATCGTCCAGGCGGCGAGTTCAGGCTCGGGGATGGAGGAATCGTGCTTCTTTTCGCCGACTTCGACCAGCATTTTCGCAGCCTTTGGGTCGGCGGAGTAATGCTTTTGCATCTGGGCCAGTGAATCCTTGAGGATGGTGGCGGTGTGGGTCGAGGGGTCGTGGGCGAGAAGGATTTGGCTCATCAAGCGGATGCGCTGGTCAGGCTGCCTGTCGGGCTGCTTGCCGCCCTGCTGCATCACACGTTCTGCCAGAGCGCGGGCGGCCTCAACCCACTGCACGTCATTCAAGGTCACGAGGGCTTGCAGCGGAGTGTCGGTGCGCTGGCGGCGGGTGCAGACGGCGTCACGCATGGGGGCGTCAAATGCATCCATGTCGGGGAGGATGGCCATGCGCTTCCAGTAGGTGTACATGCTACGGCGGAAGAGGGCCTCACCGTGCTGCTGAATGTACATGACGGTGTCGCTGGTGGGATAGCTGACCTGTTCCCACACGTTCGCGGGCTGGTAGGGCTTGACGCTGGGGCCGCCGATCTTGCCGACCAGCAAGCCGCCAGACTGGAGGGCGATATCGCGCAGCATTTCCGCATCCATGCGGAAGCGGGGACCGTGGGAGAGGAGCAGGTTTTTGGGGTCTTTGGCGAGCTGTTCGGGCGTGGACCTGGCACTTTGCCGGTAGGCGGCGGACATGACCATGAGCTTGTAGATGTGCTTGACGTTCCAGCCGCTCTCGCGAAACTCGACGGCGAGCCAGTCAAGCAATGCGGGGTTGGAGGGGCGCTGGCCCATGATGCCGAAGTCTTCTGTGGTTTCGACGAGGCCTGCGCCAAAGAGCTCGCTCCACATGCGGTTCACGGTGACGCGGGCGGTAAGGGGATTCTCAGGGCTGACAGTCCATTTGGCGAGAGCGAGCCGGTTACGCGGTTCGCCGGGAGGCAGGGGTGGCAGGAAGTGGGGGGTGTTGGCCTCGACCCGCTCAAGACGCGCGGTGTACACGCCCCGACCGAGGATGTGGGCGTAGGCGATGGAAGGCTTTTCCCACGAAACCTGGGTGAGGTCGCCGCCCTGCGAGAGCTTCTCCAGCTGGGTGTCGAGGGGTGCGAGCTGGCTTTCGAGTTCGCGAAACGACGGGTCAATCGCGTTGAAGTAGAAATCGCGAACGGCGTGCCACTGGTCTGCATCGAGCAGCGCGACAGGTTTCCGAGCCAGTTCTGCCACGTAGTCTTCGACTGGGAGACGCTTTGCTTCCGCGGCTGTCAACGCCCGCTGGTAGAGGCGAATGTCCTGGTAGCGGGTGTCCTGGGCGGGGGCAGCGTCTGGGTATCGCCAGCCGAGTTGCATGGGCGCGGCGGTGAGAATGGTCGATTTGCCGAGCGAGTCGAAGACAACTTTGGTCTCAGACGGGGCCCCGTCAACGTAGATTTTGACGCCCGAGGCCTTGCCCGAGCCGTCATAGGTAAAGAAGATGTGCTTCCATTGACCGGCAAGCGGCAGCGGATGGGTGGTGGTGACCCGAAGACCGACCTCGGGGGTATCATCCTTCTCAAGCATCGCGAGCGGCGCAGGTTTAGCGTCTTTTGGCTTGAAGGGCGGGGAGTTGGCTCTTTTTACCTCTGCCAATTGCTGCGGGGGCTTGTTGTTGGCGAGGTCTTTGGCCGAAAGGTCAGAGGGCGTGGGGTAGCTGAAGACTTCAATGCGTTCCGCCGGCATTTTTGCAGACGAAGCTGGCGCGGGTTTCGGCTTGCCGTCTCTGCTGGTGCCGGGCCTGGGGATCTGGTTGATCAGGGAGACGCTGATCGTCCCCTTTTCGACGGAAAGATCCCAGCCACGGTTGTGCTGGGTGGTATCCATTTTAGAGAGCAGCGCGCCGGTCGGTCCGGTGACTTCGAGGTTGGGTGCAGCGCGCAGCATAAACCAGCCGCCGGAGGAAAAAGCCTGATTGGATTCGAAGTTTCCGGTCGGTCCGAGCAGGACGCGGGTGCTGGTTTCCATGCGGAAATCAGGCCAGAGCCAAGTGGTTTCGCCCCACTGGCCTTTGAATTTGCCAAGCGGAAAGGAGGCCGTCTGCGGGTGAGGAGCAGTGTTGTGGATGGAGTCCCCGCCCCCCTCGTCGAGGCGTAGACGGAGTGCGAGTTTTTCATCAGAGACAGGCTGCGGGACCTTCTGGCTGGCGTGGAGTGCGCGCTCGATGGTTGGCTCAAGCTGCGCACGGGGCTGCCAGCGGGCGGCGTTCAGCCTGGCGGTTAGCTCGGTGCGCCGGGCCAAAATACGATTGAAGGCTTCCTGATTGGCGGGCTTCGGGATGCGCACCATCGGTTCCCAAACGGGGCGGTCGTTGTTGAAGGGACGCTCGTCGAGGTTGTTGAAGAAGGCGCTGAGGGCGTAGAAGTCTTTTTGTGTGGTGGGGTCGTATTTATGGTCGTGGCAGACCGCGCAGCCAACGGTGATGCCCATGAAAGCAGCGCCATAGGCCTCGGTGCGTTCGCGGGCGATATTGGTGCGCAGTTCCTCGGGGATAGTGCCGCCCTCGTTGCTGCTGACGCCAAGGCGCACATAGCCGGAGGCGATGAGCGGATCAAGATTTTTAGCGGGCAGCAGGTCTCCGGCTATCTGCTCCATTGCGAACTGATCAAAGGGCTTGTTGCTGTTGAACGTACGGATGAGGTAGTCGCGCCAGGGCCAGATGTCGCGCGTGTTGTCGTAATGGAGGCCGTAGGTGTCGGAGTATCGGGCGTAGTCAAGCCAGTAACGGGCGCGGTGTTCGCCGTAAGTGGGGCGGGCCAGCAGGTTGTCGACAAGGTGCTCGTAGGCCTGCGGCGAGGTGTCTTTCTGGAAGGCGCTGACCTCGGCCGGGGTTGGCAGCAGGCCGGTAAGGTCGAGCGTGGCCCGGCGGATGAGTGTCGATTTGTCCGCTTCGGGAGAGGAATGCAATCCCTCTTTTTTGAGCCGTGCGAGCACAAATGTGTCGATAGCGTTCCCGTTGGGTAGATTGGCACTGGCATCGGGCGAAGGCGGCTTGATGGGTTTCTCAAAGGCCCAGTGAGGGCGATAGACCGCGCCTTGTTTGATCCACTGGGTGAGGACGGCAATCTCCTGTGGCTTCATCGGTTTTGCTTCGCCGAGCGAGGTCTGCGGCATCAGGTGGTGAGGGTCTTTGGACTGGATGCGCTTGATCAGTTCGCTCTGGTCGGGATGGCCGGGGACGATGGCGTCGGGGTGGCCCGGGCGCTTTTTCATCGCGGATTCCTGGAGGTCCAGGCGAAGACCGGATTTGCGCATCTCCGGGTCGGGCCCGTGGCAACTGAAGCAGTTGCTGGCGAGGATGGGCTGGACGTCGCGGTTGAAATCGAGTTGATTGGAATCGCGATAGGCGACGGTTGCGCCAGGTGACTGCTTTTCATGGCAGCCTATGCTGGCGAAGCCGAGGGCCAGGGCGAGAAACGGGAAACCGCGGCGCAGGTAGGAGGATGGTTTCGCGGCTGTCTGTACTCCCTCGCGCATAAGCTCCGCTCCCTCCCTTTCGCTACGAACGTTTACATGCGGTACCCGCGAAGACATGCTGCCGCCTGGGACCTGTTCACACGATGACACTGATTCGCTACCGACGGAGGATGCCCGCACGTGAGGATCACTCTGCTCCGCGTTTCAGTGCGCACCAGCATCTCATCCTGCAATAGCCGCTGTCCAGAAAAACGGTGCTCGCAGGAGCAACCGACCCTCTGAACAAGGATCCCTAGAAAACGACGAGGTTATAGTCGGCGGCGGTGTAATTATCATTCGCGTCGAAAGTGGTCACTGACAGGGTGTCATGCGAGTACGGCACGATCACAATATGGTTGACTTGGAAACTGCTCAAAGTTGCCAGATAGAAGCGATCAGCCACATCAAAATTGAATCCTAGAGTGAAGCTCCCCGTGTGAATTTCCTGGAGGTTGAGGCCACATGGGAGCGTCGTGGCCGCTGCGCCCACCAGGCTCGAATTGAAGCAGCGCACGATGGAAAAGGGCGTGATTGATGTGTTCACAACAACCATCGCCTTGACCCAACCGCCCGCGGTCCTGCCCTGCTGTACATTGTTGTTGGTGGCAAAGCCGATATCACCCACTCCAACCACGCCTGTTCCGCCCTGGCCGTAGATGCCAATCCCACCCGCATTATTGAATCCGGCAGCCGCCCGTTTCTGCTGCTATAACTGACGGTTAAATTGAAGCGGTGAGAACGCGGTTGAGGCGCTGCACGAAGGCGGCTGGGTCTTTCAGTGCTACCCCTTCCATCAGCAGCGCCTGGTCAAAGAGCAGCCACGCAGCAACCTCGGTCAGGGCACCCTCAGGGTGGGCCAGCAGCTTCTTGACAATCTCATGGTCGGGGTTGATCTCAAGCGTCGGCTTGGGCGCGGGAATATCCTTTTGCCCCATGGAGCGCAGCATTTGCTGCATCTGCAATGACGGCTCTTCTTCGTCCGAAACGATGCACGAAGGCGAATCCGCCAGCCGGACGGAGGCGCGTACATCTTTCACGTGCTCGCCCAGCGTGGCTTTCAGCTTGTCGAGCAGTGGTTTGAGAGACTCGGCCTTCGCCTCTTCCTCGGCTGGCTCGGATTCGTCTTTGAGGTCTTCGCTGGTGGAGGCTTTGTTGACCGACTTGAGCTCGATTTCACCGTACTTATCGATGTTAGCAAAGATGATTTCGTCAAAGTCATCGTCGAGGATGAGGACTTCAATGTCTTTCTTCTTATAAATCTCAAGAAGTGGCGAGCTGCGCAACAGAGATTCTGCACCACCAGTGATGTAGTAGATGGCTTTCTGCCCATCCTTCATCCGTGTCATCACTTCAGACAGGCCAGTAACTCCCTCCACCTTGGTCGATTTGAACCGAACCAGGTCGAGCAGGGCCTCTCGATTTGAGTAATCACCATATAACCCCTCCTTCAGCGGGCGGTTGTATTCGCCGATGAACTGGAGGTACTCGTCAGGCTTGTTGGTCGCGACATTCTTGAGTTCCGAAAGAATCTTTTTGACGCTGGCCGCGCGGATCGAGGTAAGCACGCGATTCTGCTGCAGGATTTCGCGGCTCACGTTGAGGGGCAGGTCTTCAGAATCGATGATCCCGCGGACGAAGCGCAGATATTGCGGCAGCAGCTCCTTGGCGTCATCCATGATGAAGACGCGTTTGACGTACAGCTTTACGCCGACTCGGTAGTCCGATTGATACAGGTCAAGCGGAGCCTTGGCCGGAATATAGAAAAGCGTGGTGTATTCAAGCGAACCCTCAGCCTTGGTATGGAACCAGCAGAGAGGGTCAGTGGAGTCCCCGGTGATAGCCTGGTAAAGCTCCTTGTAGTCCTCGTCCTTGAGTTCGGATTTTGGGCGACGCCAGAGCGCGCTCGCCGCGTTGACCTGCTCAGTGGTGCGGGTCTTTATGGATTTCTTTTCTTCCGAATTCCACTCGCTCTTGTCGTAGGTGAGGAAGATCGGGAACGCGATGTGGTTGGAGTATTTCTTGACCACCTCCTGCAGGCGCCAACTGTTGGCGTACTGCTTCCCTTCGTCGTTGAAGTGGAGAACGATCGTTGTGCCGGGGACCATGCGTTCAGCAGGCTCGATTTCGAAGCCGGATTTGCCATCAGAGGTCCAGCGCCAGGTGAGTTCTTCACCGGCCTTGCGGCTGGTGACTTCAATCTTGTCGGCGACCATAAAGGCAGAGTAGAAACCGACGCCGAATTGGCCGATGAGGTTTGAGTCTTTCTTGGCATCGCCCGAGAGCTGCGAGAGGAAGTTCTTGGTCCCGGAGCGCGCAATGGTGCCGAGGTGGGAGATGAGGTCCTCCTCGTTCATACCGATGCCGGTATCGGCAATGACCAGGGTCTGGGCCTCTTCGTCGAGGTCGAGGTCGATGCGCGGGTCAAACGGTACCGTCTTGTACGCATCGTCAACCAGGGTCAGATGCCGCAGCTTGTCGAGCGCGTCAGAGGCGTTGGAGATGAGCTCGCGGAGAAATATCTCGGGGTGCGAATAGAGTGAGTGAACGATGAGTTGGAGGAGCTGAGAGACTTCGGTCTGGAATTCTTGTTTCGCCATTCACCAATTATCAACAATTTCTGAGGGTCAGGGCCAGAGTTTGAGTTGGAAGCTCACAGCCGCCTTTCTTGAATCAGCTGAGCGATGGCCTGAATGTCGGGCGCGGGCGAGCGATCTTCAGTGAGATGGGGTACGGCAGCGCGGATGGTTGTATGGGCGGCAGCGATGGCTGGGCTGGGCCTGAGCGGGAGGCGGTAGTCGAGGCCCTGGGCGGCGCAGAGGAATTCGATGGCGAGGATGAGTTGGAGGTTGTCGGTGATCTGGCGAAGTTTCAAGGCGCCGGTCATGCCCATCGATACGTGGTCCTCCTTCCCTCCGGAGGTGGGAACGGAGTCGGTGCTGCTGGGGTGTGCGAGTACTTTGCACTCATTGAGCAGGGCCGCAGCGGTTACGTGGGCGATCATGTAGCCCGAGGAGAGGCCAGCATCGGCGCAGAGAAAGGCGGGCAGCCCCTCATTGATATCGGGGTTGATGAGGCGGTCAATGCGGCGTTCGCTGATGCTGGCGAGGTCGGTGAGGGCAATGGCTGCGTAGTCAAATGCGTAGGCCAACGGTGCTCCGTGAAAATTGCCGCCAGAGAGAACCTCCCCGCTTCCCTGCACTCCTGATTTCGACGGAAAGACCAGCGGATTGTCGGTGGCCGAGCCCGATTCAACCTCCAGTATTTGTGTCGCATGGGCCAGCACACCGCGGACGGCTCCGTGGACCTGGGGCATGCAGCGGAGGCAGTATGCATCCTGTACACGGGGGTCGTTGGCAACGTGAGACTGGCGGATTTCGCTGTCTTCAAGCAGGTTGGTGAGATGAGCAGCTGCGGCGATCTGCCCGGTGTGGGGGCGGGCCAGGTGAATGCGCGGGTCAAAGGCGACAGGAGTGCCTTTGAGTGCTTCAAGGCTCATGGCACCAGCAATGTCGGCGATCTCGGCGAGCCGCGAAGCGTGGGCGATGGCCAGCGCGCCTACGGCGGTCATGGCTTGAGTTCCGTTGAGCAGCGCAAGACCCTCTTTGGCCTGGAGCCCGATTGGCGTGAGGCCGGCTGCGGTGAGGGCTTCCATGCCGCTCGTTCTTTTCCCGTCGAAGACGGCCTCGCCTTCGCCGATGACAACCAGTGCCAGATGCGCCAGGGGTGCAAGGTCACCGCTCGCACCGACCGAGCCTTTGGCTGGGATGACCGGATGGACGCCTGCGTTGAGCATCGAGACCAGCAACTCGATCAAGGATGTGCGGGTGCCGCTGTGGCCTTTCGCCAGTACGTTGGCGCGGAGCAGAAGCATGGCGCGCGATTCAGCCTCCGTCAAAGGCTCACCAAGACCGCAGGCGTGGCTGCGAACAAGATTGGTCTGGAGCTGGGCGAGTCGGTCGGCTGGAATCCTGACATCGGCAAGCTTGCCAAAGCCGGTGTTGACGCCATAAACGGTCTGACCGGTTTCAAGAATGTGCTCGATAACGGCGCGACTCTGGGCAACTCGGGTGAGAGCCTCCGGGGCGATCTCGACTCGGCAATGCGCAATGGAAACGGATTCGATTTCGGCGAGGGTCAGGGGCTGGCCATGGATCTGAAGCGGGTTCATAGCGGTAATCCTAGGCGGATGACCCACCGCGGTACAGATGGGTTACGCCACATGCTTTGATTTTTAACGGTGAATTCACTATGATTTTTAGATATGAGCATTGATTCCACGGCCTTGAACACTGGCTACCTGATGGATGCGTTCGGGCGGGGGCTGCTGAAGGAGTTGCAGCAGAATGCACGGATTTCGACGGCCGAGTTGGCGCGCCGGGTTGGCCTGAGCCCGACGGCGACGGCCGAGCGGCTAAAGCAGATGGAAGAAGTCGGCATCATTCGCGCCTACACCATCGAAATTGATCGTGAAGCGCTCGGATTAGAGGTGGTGGCATTTGTGCGCATGTCGTGTGACGGCCCCCACTACTACCGCCTCATGGAGTTTGTCCAGACGCTGGAAGAGGTGCGTGAGTGCCACCACCTCACCGGCGGGGACGCCTTTCTGCTCAAGGTTACAACCACCTCCATGGGTGCCCTGGAAGCGCTGATTGAGGCGCTGCTGCCATACGGCAATCCTGTGACCAGCGTGGTGCTGTCAACGCCCGTGGAGCGACGAAAATTTGCGATCGGCCCCGAGGGGCTGCAAAAACTGACGACTGCGGCAAAGAAGAAGCCAGGCCGACACTGAGAGAAAGCCGCTACGGTCGCTTGATAAAGCGCAGTGCGGTCAACTCCTCTGATACGGAGGCAACTTTGGTGTCAATGAACCCCTCAAAGCGCAGCGTGCTGCGGATTTCAGCTTCACCTGGCAGCGTACGTGCGCCCTTTGGGTATACCACCCAAAGCGGCGGGTTCGCAGGGTAGGCTGCGTAAACGTGGACTGCGTAGTCCAGATCGATGATTGTCCGCAGACGAGCGACAATCATCGTCGCGTCTGGCCCGTCGGTCGTCAGACCCTTCTGAATAGCGGCCTGAAGTTCTTCAGACTCAACTTCGCCAAGGACGAGCAAACGAGTCTCAGGCAGAATTCCGAGCTTTGCGGCAAGCGTTGGCGGAAGAGCGGTAATCCGTTTCGCCCACGCTTGGGCCATCGCTGAACCCAGGCAGAGTGCAACCTCGACATCACCCGCATGGAAACGGAGCTTATCTCCCTCGACTGCAAGATCCGTTACCGACGCGATGGGGATGCGGCGCCGGATCTCGCCGCGCAGGATCAACTCCCGCGATTCAAGCAGCACCTTGCATTGGCCAGAGAGGCTGGCCCATTGGCAGAGGCAGGTAGTTTCTCGTCCCATCGCTGAGCGATTCCTTCCCTGCCATCCAGAACTGCGATGGCATACGAATCCCGCCGGACCTATCCGGTATATTCCGAATTCGATCGAGACACAAGAAGAAAAAATCGGCGCTCCTGTCGCGCTGAATGCTCTTCTCAACCTGCTGCCCTGGATCATTCCGTATAGATATCAGGTTGAGGACATACCGGCACCTTCGCCCTCGACCCATCGTCGTATCTGCGTTTGGAGCGGGATAATCACCCCACGCTGCGGACTGCTCTGCGCCAACGGTCAATGCGTATCCGCCCCATCATTTGCGCGTGAAACCACCGATCCGCCCTCGTCTGCTCCCGCCCGGGCCACTGGGCCAGCACCCGCTTTACGCTTGTAAATTCCCCGGCATACTGCTCCAGAAAGGCCGCCAGCTCAGCCAACGCAGCATCCGTCGCCGTATTCGCGTGCAGGCAAATCGTCCACACCCCCTGCTTCTTTTCACGCGGGCCCCAAAGCTGCTGCGGAATCCACCGCACTCCACTCACATCAAAAGGGCTGTCCGCAAACCCATCCGAAAGCACGCCCAGCCCCTCCTCGCGCAGCACCCGTAGCGTCGTCAGGTCAAAACCATGCCGCGGAGCTACCCAGATCCCCGGCTCCAGCTCCTTTGCCCGTAAAATCGCCAGACCTGCCCGAATCCACTCCCGTTGCAGGCCCTCCTGCACCCCGGCAAACTCCGATTGCTCATGCAACGGAAGCAGGCCCCGCCCCCGGGCCGCGCAAACATGCCTGTAGCCATGCAGTCCAATTTCTGCCCCGTCCTTCTCCCACCCGCACATCTCCTCCCAAAACCCGTCATCCGTGGCATCCACCATCAAATCAGGGTCCGCATTTGCTGGCACCACCGCCAGAATTGGCTTGATTTCATACCGCCGCAGCAGGGGCACAAACCGCTCCCAACCTGCCCGGCTCATCGTCGGGCAGAGATCATCAAACCGCAGCAGATACTGCGCTCGTGAAGGCGCCGTCATCCAGCCACCTCCGCCAGGCTCTCCCTGAGCGGCAGTAGCTTGTAGGTCCAGTAGCAGAGAAAAACGAAAGTGCTCACCGTCCACATCGACGTCGCCAGCGCAATCCCCGCGACCCCATACCAGCGCATGAACACCAGGTTCAGCACCACATCGAGCACCAGGTTGATGACCCCACAGTACAAAATAAGCCGAGTCCGCCGTATCGCCACCAGGTACCGGTAAAACACCCGGCTCACGATGAAAAATGGCAACTGAATCGCATACATCGCCTGCACCGGAGCCACAGCCGCGGTGTCTGCCGCTCCAAACGCCCCATGCTGAAATGTCAGCCGAATCAGCACTTGCGACCCGGCAATCATCGCCAGTGCCACCGGCACAGAGACGAGCGCAGTAAGCCGAACATACGTATTCACCGTATGACGGCAGCCACCCCAGTCCCGCTGCGCTACCATCTGCGCAAAATACGGGGTCACGGCAGTCGCAATCGCCCCCGCGAGCAGATTCAAAACGACGCCCACAAACCGGTTGGCATAGGCCAGCGTTGCCACACTCCCTGAGGGCAGCGTCGCCGCCATTCCCTGATCCACCAGCAGCCCGCTTGAAGCCACCAACCCCGACAGCAAAATGGGTCCATACTGCCCCGCCACCTCTAAAATCGCTGGCCGAATCGCCAGCTTCCCGCCATGCCAGCGAAGATCAAAACGATAGCCGTGCGTGTGCATCATCCACACCACCAGCCCCGCATGCATCAGTGCGCCCACCACATTGCCATACACCAACGACCACACCCCCACCCAGGGCGTGATCAGCCAGCAACACAGCATGATCAGCAAGGGGGTCACCATCGGCACCAGCGATGGCCATGCAAATCTCTCAAAAGTATTCAAGACCGCCGTGCAGTTTGAAGCCACCCCGGCAATCAGCACGATCGGCAACAGCCCGTAAAACAGGTGTTCCGTGAGCAGCAGCTTCGGGGGTGAAAAATGCCCGGCCATCAGCGGAAACAAGACCCGCGCCATCCCCGCCATCGCCACCGAAGCAACCACCAGCAACGCGCACGTCCAGGTCATTGCACTCGACAGCAGTTCCTGCGCCTTGCCCGGCCCCATCTGCTCACGCACCCGCACCAACGTGGGAATCAGAGCCTGGTTCATTGACTCTGAAAACAGATTCACCAGCAGGCCCGGCACCAGGAACGCGATGAGAAAGGCGTCCATCGCATCCGAACGACCAAACGACCCGGCCACGACGAATTCCTTGACCGTCGCGACCAGCTTTACCAGCACGCTGGCCAGCGTAACGATCATCGCTGCGCGAAAAATTCGCCGGTTCACGCTCAGCCCCGGAGCCTGTCCAGGCATCGGTTCCATTGGCTTGATCATCGACTTGACCATTGGCTTGCTTGGGGGTGGAGTCGTCATAGATTGGCTTGAGGAAGTATCGCTCTCGCCAGTCTAGACGAAGCAGCATGATTTGATCCCTGATCCCGGCCCCCCGTTTCCTGCCTCCCAGCCACCGCCATTACCGCAAATAGCAGCCACGTCGTCCGGTTCTCCTCAACTGAACCCACCATCGAAGTCACCAGCCAGACCAGAAGCACACTCCCTAGTGCGATCCGCAAGAGCCCTCGCGTCCGCGCCACCGCCCAACCTGCCCACGTCACAATTGCCGTAAAAATTGCCATGCCCGCCAAGCCCCCGGTCACCAGCACAGCCATCATCGTATTGTGCGCGGTATCGCCCTCCGCCAGTCGAGCCGCAGTCGTAAAGGTACCCGCGCCCGAGCCCCACCACGGAGACTCTCGGAACGCCTGCCACCCCGCAATCCAGATATTCAGCCGGTCATTCAAGTTGCCCGCGCCTACCTGCTCAGGAATAGTCCCAAGCCGCTCCAACGTCTCCATCGGCAACAAGATTGCAACCGCCACCGCCGCCAGCACCAGTCCCCCCAGCACTGCCAGCGCAGTGCGCCTGCGCCACACCACCAGCAGCGTCCCCGCGCCCGCCAGCGCTACCAGGGCTGCGGTAAACCCTCCCCTTGAAGCCGTCACCAGCACCGCCATCAACCCCATCGGCAAATACCCCAGCGAAAGCGCCCGCACCCACCTCCGCCGTTCGACCGCGAACAACAAAGCCGCCAATGGAAATCCAAGATCGAGAAAACGCGCCACATCATTAGGGTCCTGCCCTTCGGCCACAAACCGGATCTGTTCCGCCGCGCTCACTGCTCCCGACCCAAAACTCGCAAAGTCCAGCAGCGTCAGCCCCGCCAGCACCCCGCATCCCGCCACAAATGCCGCCATCAGCACACGCAGTTCAAGCTCGGTTTCGATCAATTCCCAGGCCAGCCAAACCACCATCATCACCTGGAAATAAGCGCGCATCTTCCCCAGCGTCGCCTCGATGTCCACCGTCCACATCGCGCTGCAAGCGAAGTAGAGAAAGAACCCCGTCACCAGCCACTGCATCGCTCCCAGGCGCCGTATCCCGCCCCGCTCCAACACCAGCAGCAAACCCGCCCCAAGCAGCAAAATCCCCAGAACCCGGGCCACATTCCCAAACGGCTCTCCTAAATCCAGCGAATACTCCCAGGGCACAGCAAACGCATAAAGCACCAGCAACCCAAAGACAATTCGGTTTAGAGCGCCTCTGTCCACACTTCACACTCCACACTTCACACCGTCTTTAGAACCGCTGCGAATAAACCAGCCCTGCATAAATACTCACTCCCACCGCCGACTGGATCGCCGTCTCCAGAGTCTTGGTCAGCAGCGTCTTTGCCGTCGAGTCCGGCACAAACAAGATATCCCGGTCCCGCAACGACAGATCCGGGTCCTGCCCTCGAATCATCCGCTTCAGGTTCAGCGTCGTCAGCGTCCTTCCACCCGGCTGGTCGCGAATCAAAATTGCTTTGCCCACCGCCGCATTCGGCGTCGAACCCCATGCCAGCGACAGCGCCTGCACAATCGTCAGCCCCTGCACCGGGTCTACGGCAAAGCCACCCGGCCTCACCACATCGCCAATCACGTACACCAGGCCCGCCCGGCTCACCTGCACCGTGTCTCCCGGCGCCAGCTCAGGGTTATGCTCCACTTTGGTGTCGGTGCCGCTGGGGTCCAGAATCACTGCCTGGGGCACGCTTGCATGCGGCTTTCCTGCCCCAACGTCCCCGTTCTCGTCTCGATGCACCACCGTCACCAGCCGCCCCGCATTCCCTGAGAGCCCACTCGCCGCTGAAAGCAAATCCAGCAGCCGATGATGCACCGTATACGGATAAACGCCCGGCCGCACCACCTCACCCAGCACGCTCACATCCTGCCCCACGGCACTCGTCACCAGCACCGTTACCTGCGGATGCAGCAGCAGCCCGCCCGTCAGCAGCGCCTTCTCGATCGCGCGCGCCGCCTTCGGCTCACTCATGCCCAGCAGCTTCACCTCGCCGACCAGGGGCAGCGTTACCGTTCCATCGGCTGCTACCCGCACTGACGAGCGAAACTCCGCCAGGTGAAACTCGCTCACCTGCAAGAAATCCCCGGCAGCGATCGGCAACGCCAGAGATGGCCCCATTCCCATACCTGCAACGCGGTTCCCTGCATTCGGTGGCGACTGCTCATTTCCCACCGGCCCTGCTGCATTCCAAATCGCAGGGGCATCCTTCGCATTCGGTGAACTCACCGCCGTGGGCGTCTGGGGCAGCCGCACCACCCCGCTTGGCAGCCCCTGCGTGTTGGGCGTAGGCGCCTGCGCCACCCCGCCAAGCCCATTCAGCCCGATCATCAACAGCAGGACAGTCACTATCGCTCCACGCAAGGGGCGCAAAGCCTCCAGCAGCAGCACCCCCGCAACCGCAATCCACACCCCGACAAACAACGTAATTGCCAGATAAAGCGGCAAATCGGGCGTCACCGGCTTCACCGGCTGCCGCGCCCGGTCCACCACCGTTATGCTCGCCGACCTCACCCCCGCTGAGAGCGTCGCATCCTCGATGCGTCGAGTGAGCCGCGAAATCAGCTCCCGCCCTGATTCCACTTCCCCATGCAGCACCGAATACTGCATCGTCGCGTCGTTTTGCCGCAGCCCCTCAGCCATACGCGCATCCAGTTCAGCCTGGAGCAGCTTTTCGCGCACCGCCGCAGCTTTCCAGGTCCGCTCAAAAGCCTCCAGCAGGTTGCCGTCCTCGACTTTGATCTGTTGCTCCAGGTCCACCTGCGCTCGCTCCAGCTCCACCACGCGCGGATAGTTCGGCCCATGCTCAGCCCTCAACTGGGCCAGCTCCACGCCCACTTCACTCACATGCACCCGCAACTGCTGCACCATCGTCGCGCCTCCCGGCCCAAGCTCCGCCTGCAATTCAGGATTCGCCGCCAGCACCAACTCTGGATTCCCCTGCTGTGCCTCCCGGTACAGCGACTCCCGCAATATCCGGTCGCCGCTTGCCACAGCCAACTGCCGCCCCGCCTCATCCACCCGCAAAATCGTCGGATCGTGCAGCGTCTCCACCGGTTGCCCACCCGGCACCGTCTGCTGCTGGCTCATGAAGTTGTGCTCCCGCTCAAAAGCCGCCAACCGCTTTTCCTTCGCCTCAACATTCGCCGTCAGCGGCCCCAACTGCCCCAGCAGCCACCCTGCAGCTTCATGCGTCGCATCCCTCCGGCTCTCCGCCTCCTCGGCCATATATCCGGCCACCACCGCATTCGCCACCGCCGCCGCCTGCGCCGCATCCCGGCTCCTGAACCGAACCTCAATCAGCAGCGTCCGCGGCAGTGACCGCACCTTCAGACGCTTGGCAAAAGCATCCAGCAAATAGCTCTGCGCCTCAGCCGTCGGCCTCACCGCATCAAACCCCGGATACTTCTCCAGAAAATTGCGGCTGAACGTCCCCGACTCATATAGCTTCATGCCGGTAATCACCCGCCACGCAAGCTGATCGCTCCGCAGCACATTCACCAGCGTCTCAAGCTGCAATGGAGTGCTCAAAATCGAAGCCGGAGCCACTGCCTCCGCCGAATCCACCGTCAGCGAAGAAGTGGCCTGCATCCGCAGTGCAACTCGCGCCGCTCCTTCATATTGGTTGGGAACAATCAGGCAATACAGGCAACACAGCAGCAATAAGCCGCCCACTGTCGAAGCAAGAAATCTCCGCCGCCGCCGCACCAGCTCGACCATCTCACGAAAGGAGAGAGAGCCACGCCTTACACCATCCCTATCTGGAAATGAAGTTTCAGTCACGCAGTCATTCCTTCAAGCCTGGAAACGGATCCAGCAAGGTATCTCTGCGCAAATTTGGGAAAATCAATACAAGCGGTGCAAGGAAACTAGGGAGAAGTCTCCCCCATTCCCGCCATTCCGTCAAATCAAATCGAAATGCTGCCTATCTCCATGCAGCAAGCTTGCTCGTCCCTATTCGCTATTCCCTGTACTTCGATACCACTCCACCGTCCGCCGCAACCCATCCTCAAAACTCACCGCTGGCGCATACCCCAGCAACTCCCCCGCCAGGGAAATATCTGCCAGAGAATGCTTGATGTCTCCGGCCCGTTCCGGCTCATAGTTCACCGGCCCGGCATAGCCGGTAATGCCCCGCAGCACCTCGACCACTTCATTCAAAGTGATCCGAACCCCGGTAGCCAGGTTCATCACCCGTCCGGCAACCAATTCCCCCGGCGCCGCCGCAGCCAACAGATTCCCTTCAACCGTATTCGCAATGAAGGTAAAGTCCCGGCTCGTCTCCCCATCCCCATAAATCGTTGGCACTTCCCCCGCCAGCATCTTCCGGCAAAACACCGCCAGAACCCCCGAGTACTGCGAAGTCGGGTCCTGATACGGCCCAAACACATTGAAGTAACGCAGCGCCACCGTCTCCAGCCCATAAACCCGCCAGAACGACCGCAGGTAGTACTCCCCCGCCAGCTTCGCCACCGCATAGGGCGAAATCGGATTCGGCAGCATCAACTCATGTTTCGGCAACGTCGGCGTATCCCCATAGGCCGAAGAAGAAGCTGCATAAACCACCCGCCGCACCCCGGCCTCCTTCGCCGCCCACAGCAGGTTTACCGTCGCATCCACACACGCTACATTCGAGGCAATCGGGTCCAGCACTGAACGCGGCACGGAAGGCAATGCCGCCTCGTGAAAGATCACATCAACCCCGCCGCAAGCTTCATCGCAAACAACGAGGTCCGCCAGGTCTCCCTCGATGAACTCCATCGCCTCCAATCCCACGAGGTTTTCCCGCTTGCCTGTCGAGAAATTGTCCACCCCGCGCACCGAATCTCCGCGAGCAATCAAAGCTGCTGCAATGGACCGCCCAATAAACCCCGCCGCTCCCGTCACCAGATACTTCGCCAAGAAAAACCTCCAAAACCACAAAACTCAGCATACCAATCCGTCCGCCAATCGAAACCAGTCGGGGTGCCCTACCCATACCGCCCCTGTTGCGGGAAGGTTTGAAAGGTTAGGAGTTCGCCAGTCGTTGCGCTTGCTTTTGTCTTTTTCGCTGTTTTTCTGGCTGTCATTCCCTAAGGGAATCTGCTTCTACCGTTGCCATTCAAACTCCACACTCACGCTGACACTCGCCTGTCTGTCGTTCTCCTTACTTCAAAGGCGCAATTTCCAACCCCCGGTAATACACCTCAGCCCCCTCCGTCTGAAACAGAATCCTCCCCTTCACCGCGTTCAGCTCCGTCCCCTCATTCACTAGCTTCCCATTCACGAAATACCAGACGTGATCGCCCTTCGCCACCAGCTCCAGCCTGTTCCACTCGCCCTTCGGCCTCTCCACCTCGCCGGTCGGGTCGCGATACCCCGTCAAATCCTTCCATACGCCGCCCCCAAACCGCTGCGACTTCACGTACCGGTTTGGCCCCGCCTTGTCCTCGCTCGTCACTGCCACGCCTTTCACCTTCAACGACGCGCCCTTCACCAGCCAGATATCCCCCGTTCCACCCTCCTGGATCTGAAACTCAAACGCCCTCGGCCACACCTCCTTCGGTACCTCCGTCAGAGGCTCGTCAATGTGGTACAAAATCCCGCAATCCCGCGCCTTGCCCACCTTCTCCTGATATGTCTTTTCTCCCCACTTGAACTCCGCCCGCAGATAGTAGTCCCCATACGATTTCTGCGTCACAATCCCACCAAAGTCATTCCCCGAAACATGAATCACGCCGTCATCCACCGCGAACACATGCTCCGGATCACGATTCACCCCCTGCGACCGCAGTAGAGTGTCAAACCCCGCCAGACTCTTGCCATCGAACAGCCGCACCATCCGCCCATGCGCCGGAACCTTCTCAGTCGGCTGCGCCCCCAACGACCCAGCCATAGCAAGGAAAAATACCGCAACTTGAACCACACGTAAACCAATTCCATCTTTCATTCAAATCACCCATTCCAATACAATCCTTAGCCGCCGCAATTCTAAACCGTGGACGAAATCCGAGTACCCACCTTCGCCACACCGTTGTTTTTGTGGCCAGGGTGGGCCCATATTTGCGCCCAGTGCGCACACGCAATTCCGGCAACCTTAACAGCACCGCAGCCACCACCTCGCATCGAAACACACACGCGCGAAAGGCGCAAACCATCCCAGCGTGGGCTATCGGCTCAGAAAACGTTAGCCGAACAAGAAACAGGGGCTGAAAGCCCGTCCCACTCTCTGCTGAAACGTCCTAAGATCTTTATGTGAAACTCGTCAGCCAAACCAAAGTCATCACCATCGAAGAACCCGATCGCCTCCAGTTCGTTCTGGAACGCGAACTCGGCCTCGCCGACCTGCTAGTCGGCCCCATCGTGGTGGGGTGCGTCGCCGCCTATGCGCTATACGCTCACAGTTGGTGGCCCCTTCTGTTTTGCGTCCTCGCCTTTGGAGCCTTCCTTGCTAACTACCTCAATGGACCTGTTACCACCATCACCGTCTCCGATAGGGGAATCGAAGCAATCGGAAATCTAGGCCGGGCGTTCAAAACCCATGTCGTCGTTCAAGCCAGCCAGATCGAGACATTCAGCTATTCCATCGGGAACGAAGAGGAAAACTCAGGTCTCTACATCAACCAGAGAGAGCTCCTGGCCGCGCTGAATGAGGAACAAGCCAACCACATAGCCGACAAAGTACGCGCAAAATTTCCACTTCTTGAGCGCGGCGACCACTCCCCAACCTCGCTACTCCACGGCGACGAATCCGGCATCTCTGCATTGGGCCTGGCTGTCCCATCAGCCTCTGCCACCCCACCCACCCGCCGTACAATCAGAGAGCCATGACCTCATCGACCAGCACCACCCTCGAAGCCCTCAAGCAAAAGTTCTCATCCCGTGAAGCCCGCATCGGCATCGTCGGCATGGGCTACGTCGGACTGCCCCTCGCCCTCCTCTTCTCCGACGAAGGCTTCCGCGTCACTGGCTTCGACATCGCAGCCGAAAAGGTCGCCACCCTCAACGCCGGCGGCAGCTACATCGTCCGCATCACCCCTGAATCCATCCAAAAAGCCCAAAAATCCGGCTTCTGCGCCACTGCCAACTACGCCGACGTCGCCGAAATGGACGCCGTCATCATCTGCGTCCCCACCCCGCTCAACGAATACCACGAGCCCGACCTCACCTACGTCACCGGCACCGTAGAGTCGATTGCCCCGTACGTCAAAGAGGGCCAGCTCATCGTCCTCGAAAGCACCACCTACCCCGGAACGACAGAAGAATTAGTCGTCCCCCGCCTCGAATCCGGAAACAAATCCGGCCTCAAGGTCGCCCGCACCCACGAGGACGGCGGTTTGCACGTCGCCTTCAGCCCCGAGCGCGAAGATCCCGGCAACGACACCGTCGCTCGCCACGACATCCCCAAAGTCGTAGGCGGCTGCGGCCCCAGCGCCTCAGAACTCGCCGCCGCCATGTACGGCGCCATCTTCCGCCGCGTCATCCCCGTCAGCTCACCAGGCGTCGCCGAGATGACAAAGCTCCTCGAAAACATCTACCGCTGCGTCAACATCGCCCTCGTCAACGAGCTCAAGCAGCTCTGCATGCGCATGGGCATCGATATCCACGAGGTCATCGACGCCGCCAAAACCAAGCCCTTCGGCTTCCAGGCCTTCTACCCCGGCCCCGGCCTCGGCGGCCACTGCATCCCCATCGACCCCTTCTACCTCAGTTGGAAAGCCAAACAGTTCGACTTCCACACCCGCTTCATCGAGCTTGCCGGCGAAGTCAACACCGCCATGCCCTATTTCGTCCTCGACCAGATCGCCGCCGGCCTCAACGACCACAGCAAATCCATCAAAGGCAGCAAGATCATAGTCCTGGGCCTGGCCTACAAACGCGACATCGACGACCTCCGCGAATCCCCTAGCCTCACCATCCTCGAGTTACTCCGCGATCGCGGCGCAAAGGTCGCCTACAACGACCCCTTCTTCCCAAAGGTAGGCCAGGGCCGCCACTATGCCCTCAACATGGCCAACACCCCGCTGGACGACCTGGGCAGCTACGACGCCGTAGTCATCGTCACCGACCACTCCAGCTATAACTACCAGCAAATAGTCGCCCAATCGAAGTTAGTAATCGACACCCGCAACGCCACCAAGGGCATATCCAGCAATAAAATCCTCCGCTGCTAATCCACAGAGGTCAGCAAACCCAACATTTGTCATCCTGAGCAAGGCGAAGGATCTGCGATTGCCTCTGCCTTTACTTATTTCGTTGTTATTCCCGCGGGGAATCTACTGTTGTTTATGCAACTTCCGGTACCTTTTATTCATTCATTCCCCTAAGTCGAATCTGCTTTACCGGAGCTGAAATGCCCCTGACCATCGCCATCCGCACCGCTACCCCATCCGACCACGCCCAATGGCTCCCCCTCTGGCATGGCTATAACCACTTCTACCACCGGTCCGGCCCCACAGCCCTTCCCGAAGAGGTAACGCAAACCACCTGGGCCCGCTTCCACGACCCCGACGAACCCATGTACTGCCTTGTCGCCGAGTTACAAGTCTCTTCCGCCAGCAAGTTAGTCGGCATCGTCCACTATCTCTTCCATCGCAACACCATCACCATCGCCCCCACCTGCTATCTCAACGACCTCTTCACCGATGAGGCTTATCGCGGCAAGGGCATTGCACGCCAGCTCGTCGAGGCCGTTGCAGAGCAAGCCCGCCAGGCCGGCTCAAGCCGCGTCTATTGGCTTACCCATGAAACCAACCTCACCGCAATGAAGCTCTACGACAAAGTCGCAGAAAAATCCGGCTTCCTCGTCTACCGCAAACCCCTTGCATAACTGGACCACCGGATGCGGCCAAAGAAAAATCCCCCACAGCGCCCAAATAGCCGCCATGGAGGATTTCAGTTTGAGCAAGGTTGATCCTCGCACGCAGGCCAATCTGCAGCCCATCTCCAAGGTCAATTCGAGTTATCGCGCACTGCCAGCCACACCACCCTGCGTCTCCAGCTTCGGTGCGCTCTGGGCAGTCGGAGCCTGCTGGCTCTTCTTCAGCAGCTCCTCCCGATTCTTGCTCATGTCACGGCCGCTGCGCCTGGTCGGGTAAGGCTTGTTGCCCATGATTCCCGTCCACAACAGGCGGTTGTATTCGTTCGAATCCAGACGATCTTCTACAGAGAAGTCCATCCCTTTGGTGCGCTTCGCCCACCATGCCGCACCATGCAACTGCTTCATGTTGCTTGCTTCTGCCAAAGCGCTCGATGAAAACGCACTGGCTGGAATCGGCAGGGTCGTCGCCGCAAGCAGACCCGACGGTGCTGCTGCGAAGCTCCATTTCTTCTGGTTCAGGTCAAATGCGCTCGCCATCGGATGGGTGTTGGCATCGTTCAGGTTCAGATGCGGCGTACCGAGGATATCCTCAATCGTGCGCAGCATGCTCACCGTGTTGTAGAAGCGTGAATCCACCTTGCCGTGCCGCACATACGGTCCAACAATGTAGGCCGTGCTGCGATGCGCATCCACGTGATCGCCACCGTCCTGCGAGTCATCTTCGATGATGAAAATCAGCGTGTTGTCATGGTAGCTCTTGCTGTTTGCCACGGCCTCCACCAGCAGACCCACGGCGTAGTCGTTGTCTGCCACCTGCAGCACAGGCGTGTTCACGCCATTGATTGCGGTGTCAAAGTTGCCTGTGTGGTCGTGCATGATACGCACCAGCGACAGGTTAGGCAGGTTGCCATTCGCGTCAAACTGCTGGAACTCGCGATTCCACTCCTGGAAGCGGTAGTAGTCCGGGAAGCTGTTGTCGAATCCGCGGAAGTAGGGATCGGTAAACGGTGCAAGGAATGGGCTGGTCGAGTGCGCAACCACCAGGTTGTCGGCAAAGGGCGTCGGATCCTCGGCAATATTGATCGAGCCAAAGGCGGCCGGCAGGTTGTACCGGGCTATGTCCACAAACATTCCGTAATCACGCACCGTCAGGCCAGCGGCGCCTGCGGCATTCCAGATGTAGCCTTCTCCAACGCCGCCATCCGCGCTATCCGGTGCCGCCATATTGGCCGTGCCTGGCAGTACGTTCGGATCAACGCCATTGGCAGCCGTCAGCGGATCGGCACCGATGCGGGCAAAGTAGTTGCCAATGCCCACGTTGAGGTTGCGGTTGGTACCCTCGGAGTTGTTGTCACCCCCGCGGCCCGCGTAGTTCACCGGAATTTCCTTCTCGATTGTGTCCGTCGTGCGCGCCGAGGTTGACCACGGCCAGCCGTCGCCGCTCACCTCCGAAGCAGTTCTGAAATTGTCAAAGTCTACAAAGTCGTTGGCAATCTTGTGCAGGTTCGGCGTAATCGCCGCTCCGAATTGCGTCAACGTTGGATCACCGTTGCCCTCCGGCAGATCGCCAAGCACCTGATCGTAGGTGCGGTTTTCCTTGATGATGTAAATCACATGCTTGATCCGCTTGTGCAGTTCGGCTATTTTGGCGTCTTCTTCATTTTCAGCCGCAAGCTGGAGATTCAGATGGTCGTTTCGGAAGACCTGCTCGGTCAACAGGCTCAACTCCGCCGGTTTGGGTACCTTTACGGTCTGGAATCCTGCCTTGGTCAACTGCAGGTCGTAGCCGTTCGTTGCGTTGCAATTCGGCGTTGTGCCTCCACCGTTGGGTACGCCCTGGTAGCAGTAATCCGGGTTGGGCCCGTTGCCACTCTTACCGTTCACAATGAACAGCCGCTTGCCATCCGCACTCACGCTAACCGAGTTGGGATAGAAACCCGTCGGAATCAGCCCAATCACCTGGCTGTTGCTAGCCACACTGCTTAACTGCACCACCGCCACGGCGTTCAGCCCGCCATCGGTCACATACAGCGTCTTCCCGTCCGGCGACAACGCTACACTATTCGGATTTGCGCCACGGTAGTCGTGTGGGTTGCTCGAGGCCTGCTGAGGCAAAGAGACATTGAACTCCGCCACCAGGGAGTTATTGGCCGTGTTGATCGCCGCCACAGTATCGCTGTTGTCTTCTGAGACATAGAGCATTGACTGGTCCGCACTCAGTACAGACCGGTTGGGACTCCCCGTCACCTTGATGCGCGTCACCAGCGCGGGAGTTCCAGCCACATTCACCACATCGATCTCGCGATCCCGGATGCTCGAAACATACGCCGTACTGTTGCCCACGATCGAAACCCAGTAAGGGAATTCGCCACCAGCCACGCCCGTAAGCGTCGGATCGCTCTTGCCTGGACGCAGATCAAACTCACCCGTCTTTGCCCACGTACCAGCCGTCCCCGTCAGCACACTGATCGAGTCGTTCTCGTAGTTGGCCACCACCAGGGTATTGCCATCCTGCGAAATCCCCAGGCCTGACGCCATCGGCTTCGTGATCAAGCCAAGTCCACCGTAACTGCCCTTCGACGGATTCGCCGTCGCATAGTGCCCCAGAGATACCGGAACCTGCGATTCCGTCCAGACACTGCTCACCAGCGTGAATACATGCACAATGTCGTCCGCCCCGCCCGACACGTAGAACTGCTGTCCATTCGGGTTGAAGACCAAACCACTGTACGTGTTGTGCACCTGAATCACCTGCTTCTGCACGGCGACTCGCGTCGAAATATCAAACACAAACACATATTCGTTTGAGTCGGCGGCGTTCACATTTCCCGCATTGACTCCCGTCGTAAACGCCTGCGAATTGAAGCCGCTGGTCAAAATCAGAAGCGTCTTTCCGTCTGGGCTCACGGTCGTCGTAACTGCTTGACCGACAGTGAAATTTGGATCATCAGCAAGCCCGGGGTTCAGGGCTCGGAAAGTGGCGCCGTTCTGAGCAAGCGGGGTAATGATCTGGCCAGTACTGACCTTCTGTGGCCGACCATTGTTCAATTGGGCAGTCGCGGCATCCAAGGTGAGCAAGGCGCACGCCATGGCCATCATGGCCAAAATCACCCGCCGGTGGGTCTGTTTCCTCTGCATGTGTTTTCTCCTGGGCATTCCGAATCGAGGCGTTGCCTCTGGTTTGTCGAAGTTCACGCTGACCGAACCGCGCTTCGCAGGGTGCAACCGTTAAAAGAAAGAGGGGAAAGACTGCGCCGCGCCGCTGAGCGCTCCAGTAGAGAAACAATCAGCGGGCAGCACAGATCAAATCCTGGACCCAGGAAGTAAAACTCGTTACCGTATCGTGTAATTTTTTAGTGAATGAATGACCTATGTTGATGAGGGTCGGTCTTCCCATCAAATCTGTCGAGCGGACGAAATCGGCTCGCCAGAGCCTCTATCGCTGCGTACCAACTCTTCCAATCAGCCGCTCACGCACATACAAGATCAATTCCGCCGAAGTCCAGCTTCCCCGCACCATCCAGAAGATCCGCTTTTTTCGTAACTCCGCCGGCAATTGCTCCACCGGGAACCCGCCCGTAAGCACCAGTGCGTCCGCTTCTACGACGCAGGCGCCCAGCGAAGGCTTCCAGCCCCAAACCGATTCATCCAGCACAGCTAACTGCATTGTGCGTTCGCCGATTCCTGCCAGGCATTCCATCGAAACACGATTCGACTCCACCAGCATCCCGCCAGCATCGCCCCTGTGTGCCGGGCTTACCCATTGTGCGAGACATTCCTGCGCCCCAGCTACCAGAAACGACCGCGCCGCACCCGCCGCCAGGTATCGGCCCGTATCCTTGGTCGAAGCCCGGTCCGTCTCTTCCCACAATCCCGCAACCGCTGCATGCTCATGCGAAGTAGCCTTCACAGCCATCCACTGCAGCTCCGGCAGCGCCCGCACCAGCGCACACCCAACCGCCGTCTTCCCCGACCCACGTCCACTCCCGGAAATCACCAATACCGCCATAGTGTCTTTCCTTTCCTCAACGAACAATCCGGATCCCCCATGTCCGGATTTTCGGACATGGGAACCTCAAATCTCCGCGCCTCTACTCCTTCTTCCGCTTCGCCAGCCTACTCAAAGTAGCCAACTCCCGCAAATACTCCCGCAACGGCTTTGCCGGAGTACCCCAAAGCACCGTCCCTGTCGTCTCAACTGTCTTCCCCGAAAGCACCCCAGCCTGCCCTCCCAGGATCACCCCCGGCCCCACATGCGCATGATCCCCAATCCCCACCTGCCCGGCAAGAATCGCCCCTTTACCCACCGTCGAAGACCCCGATATCCCCGTCAGCGAAGCAATCACCACATCCTCGCCAATATCGCAGTTATGCCCAATATGCACCAGATTGTCGATCTTCACTCCCCGCCGTATCCGCGTCTCGCTCAGCGCCCCCCGGTCAATCGTCGAATTCGCCCCAATCTCCACATCATCCTCAATCGCCAACGTTCCCTGCTGTGGAAACTGCGTATACGCCCCCGTCACCGAATCCCGCACATACCCAAACCCATCCGCCCCAAGAACCGCCCCAGCGTGTACAACTACTCCGTGGCCTATAGACGTTCCCCGATAAATCACGACACGCGGATAAATATGGCAGTCGTTTCCAATGGTCACGCAATCACCAACGACTGCCCCGGCATCAATGCGCGTCCGGGCACCCACCCATGCCGTATCTCCAATCACAACTCCAGCACCGATAGATACGCCGTCTGCAACCTGCGCGCTCGGAGAAACCACTGCAGTTGGATGGATTCCTGCCAAAAGTCGCGCAGCACTAAGCAGCTTCGCCGCCTTAGCAAACCACAACCTTGGATGCTTGGCAGCAATAGTCGTCAATTCGCAGCCCGAAGGTGGTTCGAAACCGATCGGCACGACCGCCGCACCCGCCCCACTGGACACAGCCTCGGCAATCGACGCCGGGCTTTCTCCAAAGACCAGATCAGTTCCTTCTGCCATGGCGGCACCCGACACAGCCAGAATCACACTCTGCGCATCACCCGCCACGAGTTCCCCACCCAACCGCTCAATCAACTCCCCAACCGTCACCGCATTCTCCAGTCCACCAATCCAACCTATACCTGCTCCAACTCCCTCGTCCCTTCGTCCCTCGTCCCATCCGGCCGCGTCTTCCATCGCCGGTGAATCCACAACCACTGCTCCGGATACCGCCGCACCCAGCTCTCAATCACCCCTGTACACTGCTGCGTAAAGGCCACAATATCCCCCTCATGATCTCCCGTCACCACCGGCTCAATCGGCTCCCCAAAGTGCAGCACATACCGGCCCTCAGCCGCCTCCCACACCATGAACCCCGGCACCACCGCCGCCCCTGTCTTCAGCGCCACCCGCGCCAGCCCACTCGCAGTACAGGCCGCCCTCCCAAAAAAATCCACAAACACCCCCTGCGGCGGAGTCATATTCGTATCCATCAAAATCCCCACCGTCTGCCCCGCCCGCATCGCCGTCAGCAACCCCCGCGCAAAGTCGTCCTTGTGCATCACCCGGTTCCCGTGCAGGCAGCGAATCCGGTTCACAAATCGATCCAGCCGCTCATTATCCAGCCGCCGAATCACCATGCCCATCGGGTGCCCCATCAGCGAATGGTAAAAACTCGACAGCTCCCACGCCCCCAGGTGCCCTGTCACAATCAGCACACCCTGGCCACGCGCCTCCGCCTCCAAAAAATGCTCCAACCCCTCATACCGCATCCATCCCAAAGTATTCGCCGCTGTATATCGCTCCATCCGGCAAAACTCCGCCAACTGCCAGCCCAGCCCGCGGTACACCCCGCGCAATATTCGCTCCCGCTCGGCCAACGGCATCTCCGGGAAGGAACACGCCAGGTTCCGCGTCCCCGTCCGGCGCAACCGGCCCAACAGCGCATAAACCAGTCCGCCTAGCCCCGCCCCCAGCCAGCGCGCCACCCCGCGCGGAAGCCTGCCCAGGCCCCGAGCCACGCACCATACCAGCGCGAATTCTAAGAAATTCATCATGCAATGTCAGAAATAGGTACCCCCAAGTGTAACCGCCCTGCCAACGCACCCCGACACCCAACCAAAGCGCAAATAGAAAAGGGACCAGAGAATCTGCCCCGATGGCAATCTCCAGTCCCTGTTCCCTCGTCCCTGTTCCCTGTTCTTAGTGATTCGCCTTTGCCGTCACAAACGCCTTCGCCACCGTCCGCACAAACGGCTTCGCACCCTCCGGCACCGCCACGGTCCCCTTCAAAATGCTCTGAAAGCTATGCGCCTGTCCGTAATATGCCTCCGTATCCTCCGTGCTCTGGCTCACCGCAGCACCGTTCAGGTCAATGCCGGCAAACAAACCCTTGCTCCGCGAATACGTCAGCAGCTCCGCGCTCATCTTCCAATCCGTAGCCGCCTGCGAATTGCGCCCCACCGGCCCCGCCGACGCCGCCGCATCTCCGCCTATCTTGAACTTGCTCTTCAGCAGATCTTCAAAACCATGCTCATTCACCGCCACCAGCACCAGGTCCGTCGATTGCCCCCCAGCCTGGAAGCCAAACGAACCGCCGGCAAGCGTGATAAACGCCGGAGCACTCCATCCATGACCCGTCCGGCAACTCACTACGCCCCGGCCGTACTCCGCGCCCACCAGGAATGCACCCTTCTTCAGCCCCGGAATCACGCCGACGCACGTCGCCTGGTTCAGAATATTCAGCGGAATCGTGTTGTCCGGCGTGTTCAAAATCTCTGACAATACCGCCGTCGCCGAGTTCAGCCGCTCCTGCAGCACGCCGTGCGAAGACGCTGCAAAACCAGCAACCGGCACCATAATTCCCATGCCCAGAGCAAACAGTCCAAACAACACTTTTCTTCCGTACTTCATGCGAAGCTCCTTCATCCGTATCTATTTCCTTCCGGGCACGCGCTCATTCACTCGAAACCGAACCCAATACTATGACGCCAAACAGCACGAAAGGGTTGCCAACCTTGAAAACAGCCAAAGCCGGCCCCTGCCAGGCCAAAATCCTGCCCAGTCTCCCAAAAACAAAAAAATAGGACTTCCTTGGCTCCATGTCTCCATGACGCCAGGGAAGTCCTTCCCCAGATCTGCGTTGTTATGTAAGTAGTGTGCGATAACTAGACACGAAGCGCAACATGACGAAGGGGCACTGTATAAAAGTAACCATTTTTAGTACTTAACTTAAGTTAAATCAAAAACATACGAAATCCATTTCGCATTAAAACATGCGACATCCAAATCGTAAGTCTCGACCCAAAAACATGCCACTCCATAACAATGACTGCGTAACGTAGTTACTCGGAGTTTTCCTTTTCACTTTTGAATAAAAGTGTAAATATTTCGCGTCGACCAAACTCCGACTCCAGAATCGCTCAAATCCCCATAAACGCCCCATCGCCCAAAACGCCGAGTCCAAAGCGCGGCGCACCAGACCAAAGTCAACGCAGCTCACCCGACGCCCGTCAAGGCAACAGAATCGGCAATTGAATCGCCGCAAACAACTCGCTCCTAGTTGATATTCTGCCGCAGGCCCCGGCGCGTTGCCTCCACTGAGAGCGCCACGCGATTGCTCACCCCGCTCTTGCGCATCAGGCTGGTGATGTGTGCCTTGACAGTTCGCTCTTCAATCCCAAGCTCCAGGGCAATATCTCGATTTGAGCGTGCCTCCATGATCAGGTCCAGCACCTGATGTTCCCGGGGGCTCATTTCCTGTTCGACGGTCGCGGTCACCGGCACCGGCTCGTTCAGCAACCGGTCAATCAGGATCGAAAGCAATCGTCGCGGAGCCCAGATCAACCCCAGCATCACCGTCTCCACCGCCTGCTTCACCTGCAACGGACCCGCCGCCGAATCCAGATAGGCCCGCGCCCCGGCCATGATCGAGCGCAGCACCAACTCATCATTGCCTCCCGGCCCCAGCACGATCTGCCGAATATCCGGGCGCTGTCGCTTTACCACCGTCAAAAGTTGTGTCGATGAAGCCCCCTGCCCGACATCAAGGATCAGGTAGGTGATCAACGGGTCATTCAGCACCGTTTCAAGGTCTGCGCTCACCGTTTCCACGGATGAGTCCATCTCAAAAGCACTCGCTAACCCTGCCTGGCGCATCGGTTCAGGTGAAACAATACCGATCCGCGTCTGAAAAGCCCCCGGCTTTATCTGCATTCCCAGTCTCCCCCGTTTGCTGCATGCCAATTTCAGACACACAGCGAAGAACCACTCTCAGCTCTCCGGGGGAGGAAAAGTACTGAAAATGGCCCTCACTCTTCATAGTGGATACGATTGTCAAAACATGACAACAATCCAGCAAAAATCCTCACGAGTGTAACCGGGAATCCTTGAAACGCCTAATGACTTAAGCGTCATGTCACGCAGTTCGTCTTTTACGTGTTGGCACTGAGTTTTCTTCGCCTACAGCCGAGGCAAAACTATCCCCTGCTGTTTCTGATACTTACCCTTGCGGTCCGCATAGCTCACCTCACACGGCTCCGAGCCGCGGAAGAACAAAATCTGGCACAGTCCCTCGTTGGCGTACACCCGGGCTGGCAGCGGCGTCGTATTTGAAATCTCCAACGTCACATACCCTTCCCACTCCGGCTCAAACGGCGTCACATTGACGATAATCCCGCACCGCGCATACGTAGACTTCCCCACGCACACGCTGATCACGTCCCGCGGTATCCGGAAATACTCAATCGACCGCGCCAGCGCAAACGAGTTCGGCGGCACAATCACTGAATCCGCCTGCACGCTCACAAACGACCGCTCGTCAAATGCCTTGGGATCGATAATCGCGCTGTTCACGTTCGTGAAAATCTTGAACTCGTCTGAAACCCGCAGATCATACCCATACGACGACAATCCGTAGGAGATGACCCCATCCCGAACCTGCTTCTCGCTGAACGGTTCAATCATTCCGTGCTCTAGAGCCTGTTCCCGTATCCAGCGATCACTTTGAATCGACATAATGCAAAATTCCTCTCCAGCCTGCGGGGTTTCGCTCCCCTTCGCCCGGCGGTCCCATTGAAAGGTACCTAAGTTGCTTATGGTATTGGACTGCGCGAGGATTGACAACGGGGCCAACTCGCAATAGCATCTCGCCAGTGGGCCGCTTTATCTGAACAACGTTTCAGGCTTGGAAAATCTGCGTTCCGGGCACTTCGACCACCTCAGCCAAGACTGCACAAAAGGGGCTACTCCATTGATTAAGCAGGATATTGTTCACCACGTGATTGAGCGAACTGGCTTGCCGCGCGCTAAAGCTGAGGCGGCCGTCGATACCGTGTTCGAGGGGCTCAAAGACGCCCTTACCGCAGGCGATCGCATCGAACTCCGCGGCTTTGGCGTCTTCAGTGTGCGTCCCCGCAAAACCGGCATCGGCCGCAATCCCCGCACCGGAACCGAGGTCAGCATCGCTCCCGGCAAAGCCGTTCGATTCAAGCCCGGAAAGGAACTCCACGTCATCGATTCCACCCCCGCCCCCCACAAGTAGAACGGGAGAGTCGCACCTCAATCCCTCAAATCCAGCTTCAAAGCAATCAGATTAGAAAACGCACGGCCGCGCACGCTCGACACAGAAATTACCTCAACGTCTCCCCATCAGGCGCTCGAGGATATGCAAGGAATCACCTCTTGAATGACAAAAACGGGGCTCCCCCAGCGCCGGACGTCTTCGACGGATGCACCCCGGCCCCCGTTCTTTCCCCGGTCTATCCTCCCGTTACTCTTCGGGTTCCCTTTCGCTCCTATCTCATCAATCTCGGCCTGCCAGTCGTTCTGCTCGCCTTCAGCACCGTCACCACTACCGCCATCGGGGCCCGCTTCATGCAAAATTTTCACGACGGGCTGCCTCCCGTCGTCAGCGAAAGCGACCTCTGGCCCTGGCCCTGGCTCCTCGCCGATACCAGCCGTTTTCTGCTCGGTTGGCCCTTCTCCGTGGCCCTGCTCGGCATCCTCCTCACCCACGAATTCGGCCACTACTTTGCCTGCCGCTACCACGGCGTCCGCACCACCCTGCCCTGGGTGCTGCCCGCACCCACCCTCAGCGGAACCGCCGGCGCCGTCATCCAGATTCGCGGCCGCATCCCAAGTCGCCATGCTCTGATCGATATCGGCATCTACGGCCCCCTCGTCGGCTACATCGCCTCGCTCCTCGCCGTAGTCCTCGGATTCCTGCTCTCCCGCCCCGCCCCTCCTGATTCTTCTGGCCAGATCCTGCCCCTCATTCAGTTTGGTCAGCCGCTCACCTTCCGCCTCATCCATCGCCTCCTGGCCCATCTACAGCCCGGCAGCCCCGCGTTCACGCACGCCACTGCCCACCCCGTGCTCATCGCCGGGTGGGTAGGCCTCTTCATCACTTCGCTCAATCTCATCCCGGCTGGGCAGTTGGATGGCGGCCACATCCTCTACGCTCTCGCCCCGCGCTGGCACAAGCGTCTCACCTACGCCATTCCGGCGGCCCTGCTGCTCTGCGGCATCGTTTTTTGGATTGGCTGGCTTCTCTGGGCTGGCCTGCTCCTGCTACCCGCCATGCGCCATCCTCGCGTCACGGTAGAAGAGCCTCTCAATCGCGGCCGCCTCATCCTCTGCGGGGTGGCATTGCTGCTCTTCCTGCTGACCTTCTCGGTCGAGCCCTTCGCCCAGAGCTCCGTCCTGCATTATCTAAATCATCCCGCTTTTTGAATCAATCAGATTCAAGCGCTAGGGGAGCACCGCTCGACCGGCCAAGCCCGGCGGGCTGGTTCACATAAAGAGTTTGATGGAATTGAGGTCTGGATGCCCGACTCATGGCTTGCCACCAGCCCGACTACTTCCCCGGCCCCGTCACTTCCATCGCCGGCTCTTTCCCCGGAACGCCCCGAACTTCCATCGCCGTGCCCACCACCGGCCGCGCACGCAACTCCGGCCCCTCCGTATGCTTCACCTTGAGCAGCCGACCATTCTGCGCAAAAGTGAGCACCCAGTCCGTCGCCTTCGTCCGTCGCTGCTCATTCAAGGTGCTGTCCGCAAACCGCACCTCAGCTCCGCCCTTGCCCGACACCACCAACCGCGCCGGCGTGCGCAGCGGATACACCTCGTCCATCGCCAGTCGCGCCTGCAAGGCCGCCCGCACATGCCCTCCGGAAAGTGCTGCGTAGCACAAACCAAGCCGCAACCAGTCCGGGCTCAACCCATGGCCCTCTTCCTTCACAATATGGTTGAAGTCATTCAGGGTAAGCGCGTTTGAAGACGCCGGAGTCCACAGCGAATACCCCCGCCGCGCCACCGGAATCACCCGCACATGCCCTTCCCCTCGCGGGATCACCGCCGAGAACAGCGTCACATCCCCACGCCCATTATCCCGGCTGTACTCCAGCACCACATGGTCCGGGAACACTGGGCAAACAGCCTGCTCATAACCCCAGCTACCGCCGCCCGGCTCGCCAATTCGCCCCTCTAGGTCAATCCCCTGCAAGCCTGCTCGGCGCGCAATCTCGCCCTCATTGGCTCCCACCAGCAGACGGTCTGCCTCCGTCATCGTCTCGGCCGTCCGAAACTCCAGCGTGCCCACCCGCCCAGCGCTTACATCCAGCGGAAATGGCGTCGGCAAGGGCTTCGGGTGAATCTCGCGAATCTTCAGCCCATGCATGTCTTCCACAGGACTGCTGACCGGCTTCTGCGCCTGCAAGCCCGCACCCACCATCACCATGCATGCCAAAGCAGTGCCAATTCGAAGGAAAGAAAAAGTCGCCATATCTACCCTCAAGCTTACCACCGCCCTCATTTGACAATCCCCTGCAACACAAAAGGCACCCCAGACGGGATGCCTTTCGTGAAACCACCCAACAGCCAGTTATCCAGCCTTGTGATGCGCCGCTGAAGGCTTGTGCGCGACAGGTGCCTTCTTCTTCGCTGGCTCTTCCTTCTGGATCTCACCATCACGAAGAATGATCTGCGCCGGGCTCTGCGTGTAGGAGTCGTACATGCCGACCAGGTTCTTGATCTCAGAACCCACCGCCGGTACGTCCTTGTCCGCCAAAGGTGTCCTCATGTTCACTGTGAAATCAGCCTTCTTGTCCGCCTTCGCATCATCGGTCACCGCGACCTGGATCTGCGTCGCCGTCGCTGCAATCACCGTGCCTGGTACCTCGCTCAACTGGTCCTTCACCAGCGCCCAGAGCTTCTCCGCATTCTCCTTCGAAGCGTTCGCCAGGATGTATTCCTTGTCACCAAGCGCCAGCGTGGTCAGGTCAGGAGTATCGGCAACCACCTTGTTCGCAATATCCGTCGGTGTATCGGCAGGCTTGATCTTGTAGTCGCCCGGAGGAAAGATCGTCGCAGCCGACTTGGCCTTCACGTCGTCGTAGCCATCGACGTTGCCGTGGTAACGCTTGTACCAGTACTTGGCCTGCTTGCTGATGATCGGCTTATAGTTTTCAGGAGCAAAATTCTCCGCCCGCGACAGGAACCACACCGCATTGATCGCATCCGGGGGCGCAAGCTGCGTGTAGGTCTGTCCCAGCACCAGCGTGTCATTCAGCGCCGGAGCAACCTTTGTCGCCTCAGGATCGCTGATTTCCAGCTCCGTGCGGAACTCCGCAATCGCAGTCTTCAGGTCCTTCTTTGAAAAAATGGCATCATAAGCCAGCACCGAGTGAAAGAACGGGTCGGTGGTTGCCTTCTGCTTCTTGAAGTCTTCGTCCTTCACGTCCGCGGGCTTCGTTGCTGCCAGGCCCTTCGTTGCCATCGCCGCCGCGTCATCCAGCAACTGCGCCTGCTGCGATGGGTTGCTCGCCGCAGCCTGATTCGCCTGCTGCTTCTTGATGAACGCGACCAGGTACATCGCCTTCAGATTGTTCGAGTCAAGCTGCAAAAAACGGGTCGCTGCATCCACCGTCTTGACCGGATCAAACGTGGCATACGCATCCACAAGTCCGTCCATCACCGTCTTCTTCACGATGCTGTTCGGGTAGGTCGTCAAAAAGGTCTCGCTGAAGGAAGCCTTCGCCTTCATATCGGTTTGCGTAATCGCATTCTGGTACGAGTTGAACTCCGCAGGATCTTTGATGGTGATCTGGTCAGATGCCTGAGCCAGAACGGTGGTCGCGGGGACTAGGCTTGCGCCTGCCAGCACGAGTGCGGATGCGAATACGGGCGCGAGGATAAACTTCTTCATTCAATGCTCCTGGGAGATCAAAAAATAGCTGTCAAGTACTTCACTCGCGCTGGAAACCGATGCCAACTCTGTCTCGGCATCAGCCGCTCGGGGTAACCGCTTTCCGGGCCCCGTCTTCCATGCAGCGTAATCGGGATTATAGAAACACCAGAGCCATGTGACAAGCGGCGAATCAAAACCAGCAACTATTCCGCCAAATTCAATAGGCGAACCAGTTCTACCTGCTCGGCTAAAAATGCGTCGTGTCCGTGGTCTGTCTTCATTTCACAATACTCTGCCGCCACCCCGGCTGCCTGTATGGTCTTCGCTAAAATTTGCACGTCACCCGGAGGAAAAAGCCAGTCCGAGCTGATTCCTACGAACGTTAGACGCGCCAGAATCCGTCCGTAAGCCTCCTCAGCCGTACGATATCCCCGCGCCGGATCCCATGTGTCCATCATCCGCAAAATCGCCAGGTAGCTGTTCGCGTCAAATCGCTCCAAAAAACGCCGCCCCTGGTAGTCCAGAAACCCGCCCACATCAAATCGCCCGCCAATCAACCCCTCGCCGTCATTTCCCAGCCCCCACGGGTCCTCCCCGTTCCGGTTGGGATTACGCCCAAAACGTTCCGCAAACAGCACCGGAGATTTGTAACTCAGCATCGCAATCCGTCGCGCCAGCGCCAGCCCCTTGAAACTGTTGCCCCCTTCGCCCGTCTGCTGCCCAGCCGTGTAATTCCCACCCTGCCAGTCCGGGTCGTCCACAATCGCCTGCCGCTGCAAATGGTTCAACGCCAGCCCCATCGCATTCAGCGGAGCCACCGCAATGACCACCGCCCGCTCCACCCGCTCCGGGTACAGAATCGTCCACTCCAGCGCCTGCATCGCCCCAATCGACCCGCCAATCGCCAGCGGAATCTTCGCAATGCACAGCGAATCCAGCAGTTGTGCCTGCGCCCGCACGTTATCGCGAATCGAGACCAACGGAAAATTGCGCCCGTAAACCGACCCCGTCTCCGGGTCCAGCGAACCCGGCCCGGTTGACCCATAGCAGGAACCCAGCAGGTTCACACAAACCACGCAGTCCCGGGAAAGATCGACAATTCCAGTCGCGGAGCGGACTCCTCCGTCCTCCCCATCACCCGCTAACTCGCCAATTCGATCACCCGCTGACTTGCTTTCGTCACCAAATAACTCCGGCCACCACCCGCCCACCAGCGCCGATCCCGAAAGCGCATGGCACACCAGCACCGCATTGCTGCGAGCCTCATTCAACCGACCATACACCGCATAATGCAACACCGGACGAACCAGCGTCCGACCGCACTCCAGAAGCAAATCCTCCTGAAGCACAAAATCCCCCTCATACGTCGGCACCACCACCGCAGCCTTCTCCAAAACGCTCAATCCACCCTCATGCTTCTAACCCTTGCCGGGTGCCCCAGGTCCGGACCTTCGGACATGGGGCACCACAAAACCCGGAGCATCATTTCCCTTGCACTTCACACCGCAGTCTCAGAAACCGCCGTCTCAGAAACCGCAGTCGTAGCCACCGCCAGCGCCTGCTCCAGATCCGCAACAATATCCCGGATATCCTCAATCCCCACAGACAGCCGTACCAGCTCCGGCGTCACTCCCGTCGAGGCCTGCTCCTCCACCGTCAACTGCTGATGCGTCGTCGATGCCGGATGGATCACCAGAGACTTGACGTCCCCAATATTGGCCACCAGCGAAAACAGCTTCAGCGAATTGATCAGCGACTTCCCGGCTTCATAACCACCCTTGATCCCAAAAGTGACCAGCGCTCCCTTACCCTCCGGCAGATACTTCTGCGCCCGCGCATAAAACTTGCTCGACTCCAGCCCCGGATAGTTCACCCACTCTACGCCCGGATGCCCCTCAAGCCACTTCGCCACCGCCAGCGCATTTGCCGAGTGCCGCTCCAGCCGTAGATGCAGCGTCTCAATCCCCTGCAACAGCAAAAACGCGCTCAACGGAGCCAACGCCGCGCCCGTATCCCGCAACCCCTGGATCCGCGCTTTCAAAATAAACGAGATCGGCCCAAACGCCTCCCAGTACGACAACCCGTGATACGAAGGATCAGGCTCCGTAAACTCACCAAACCGTCCCGATGCAGACCAGTCAAACTTGCCCGCATCCACAATCACCCCGCCGATCGTCGTTCCATGCCCGCCCAAAAACTTCGTCGCTGAATTCACCACAATATCCGCGCCCCACTCAATCGGCCTGACCAATGCCGCCGAAGGGGTCGTATTGTCCACAATCAACGGTAGCCCATGCTCATGAGCAATCTTCGCCAGCGCCTCAATATCCACCACATCCAGCTTGGGATTTCCCAGGCTCTCCGTGTAGACCGCGCGCGTCCGAGCATTGATCGCCGACCGTAACCCGTCAAAATCATCCGCATCCACAAAACGCACCGTTATCCCCAGCCGAGGCAGCGTGTAGTGAAACAGGTTATAAGTCCCGCCATACAGCGAAGTCGTCGAGATAATCTCGTCCCCCGCCTTCGCCAGCGTCGTAATCACCAGCATCTCCGCAGCCTGCCCAGAAGCAGTAGCCAGCGCCGCCACGCCGCCTTCCAGCGCCGCCACCCGCTTCTCAAACACGTCCGTCGTCGGATTCATCAGCCGCGTGTAGATATTCCCAAACTCCTTCAGCCCAAACAGCCGCGCCGCATGGTCAGCATCTTGAAAAACATACGAAGTCGTCTGGTAAATCGGCACTGCACGAGCGCCCGTTGTCGGATCAGCAACCTGACCCGCATGTACCGCCAATGTTCCCAAATGCTGCTTCTGAACTTCACTCATCTCAATCTCCTCCAGATTTTCTGTACTTCACACTGCCTTGGTCATCCTGAGCAAAGCGAAGGATCCGCTTCTCCCCACGTCCCAACCACAATAGCCGCTAATTTGCTGACTCGCTAACCCGCTAGCCCCAAAAAAACAAAACGGCCCGAATCCGTATCAGGGACTCGGGCCGCTCTGGCTGAAATCTGCTGCGAATTACCGCTTTCGCATGCTCCCCGCCACGGACACGAATCCCTCACGCATGCACATACACATGGCGCAATGGACAATCCCGGTCTGGCGAGCAATCAACATCCCACCCAGTATTCCCCCCGACCCCGGGGAAAGTCAAATCGCCATGAGGGCATTCTCCCCCAAAACACGCAGAATCAATCAAAGCCAGCCCCGCGCAAATCACCTGCAGGAGAGTCCAGAATGCCTACCAACCGCACCTCCATCCCTACCCTGTCCCCCCGTACCAGCTTTTGGATGCTCCTCACCTGCGCCCTGGCCACCCTCGCTGGCCTCCCAATCCAGGCTGTCGCCACCACCCTGGCAATCACCACCACCACCCTCCCCCCTGCCTACGTCGGCTCCCCTTACACGGCTACCCTCGCCGCCACCGGCGGCACCGGCTCCGGCTATGTCTGGACTATCTCCTCCGGAGCGCCCCCCAGCCCCATCACCCTTTCCACCGCGGGCGTCCTCTCCGGCAAACCCTCCACCGCCGGGGTTTCCTCCTTCACCGTCACCCTCAAGGATTCCGCCTCCAATACCGCGACCGCCATACTCACCCTCACCGTCAAGCCTGCCCTCACCATCACCACCTCCGCGCTCAAGACCCCCTACGTCGGCACCAAATACTCCACCCAGTTACTCGCCAACGGTGGCTCCGGCAATCCTCATCAATGGACAATCACCGTCGGCACACTTCCCGCCGGTCTCACCCTCTCAAGCGCTGGCATCCTCAGCGGAATTCCCAGCGCAACCGGCGCTGCCAGCTTTACCGCAAAGGTCACCGATGGGGCCCACAACCTTGCCACCGCCAACCTCTCCGTGATCGTTGGCCCTCAACTCATCCTCACTTCCGGCCTCACCCTGCCCGTCGGCTACCAGGGCATCACCTACGCAAAGACCCTCTCCGCCACCGGCGGCTCGGCCTCCGGCTACAAGTGGAGCGTCAGCCCCAGGCCGCCTCAGGGCATCTCCCTCAGCTCCTCCGGTATCCTCTCCGGATCCCCCGCCGTCCCAGGCACCACCATCCTCAACATCAAAGTCACTGACTCCGCCCTCAACGTCGCCACCGCCGCCTTCACTCTCGTCGCCAACCCCGCCATCTCCACCTGCACCAACGACCACCAAAGCACTGCCCTCGTCGAACTCCACGGCGTCTACACCTTCTCCCTCAATCGCTTCAACCTCGTCACCAACGAGCGCTTCACCAGTATCGGCAGCTTCAACGCCGATGGCCTGGGAAACATCCGCAACGGCGTCATGGACTCGAACGGTCCCACTTATCCCACCGAGGCACAGGACACTTTCACCGGCACCTACACCGTCGGCTCGGATGGCCGCGGCCGCATGAGCATCGCCATTCCGCCCACCTCCGTCGGCGGCACCACCCAGAACAACTCCTTCTGCTTCGCCCTCGATTCCTTCACCAAAACAGGCCAAAGCGTGCGCGGCACCATCATCGAAGACGATCCCTCCAACCAAACCGCCTCCGGGGCCATCTACCTCCAAACCGCCAACCCAACCCCACTCAGCGTCAAAGGAACCTGGGCCTTCGGTATGGCCGGCCGCAAGATCAACCCCGCCCTCAACCTGCCAGATTTCCGCCACACCGCCGTCGGATTCCTCACCCTCAACGGCATCAGCACCGTCACCGGCAAAGTCGATCAGAACAAAGACGGCGTCGACGCGGCTGGTAACTTCCTCAACCTCTACACCGCCGCAACCGGCCTCACCGGTACCTACACCCTGCCTAAACCCACCGTCGGAACCCCCACCGGCCGAGGTACCTTCCACCTCAGCAGTGGCGGCTCAGGCTCAGGCTCCAACTTCGTCTTCTACCCTGCCGGCACCTCCTACATGGTCCTGCTCCAGATCGACGACGCAAACCCAACCAACGTCGTCGCATACGCCCCGGTCCTCTCCGGCGGAGCCTTCCGGCGCGCCAACTCCACCTTCAGCAACATCTTCCTCACCGGCTCCAGCGTCGATTCCCAGTACTTCCTCGCCGACGCGCAGACCCCCACCGAGAGCACCGCCTTCGCCATCGACGTCACTGTCTGGAATGGCAAAGGCACCTTCACCTCAACCGGCGACAGCAGCAGCAAAGGCGTCGCCACCACCACCTCCGGCAGCGGCACCTACACCGTCGACGCAACCGGCCGCTTCGCCGTCATGGTCAACGGTCACTGCGCGCCATGCGGCTACCTCAGCGGAGTCAACGCCGGCTTCGCACTCTACGACTCCACCGACCAGGTCCTCATGCGCCTCCAGCAACAAATCGTCCCCATCGGCGGCAACTTCACCCTCGCCGGATTCACCGGCGGCTACTCCGCAGGAACTCGCTGGTACGTCGATTCAAAATTCCAGGCCCTCAGCGGCGAAGTCATCTCCAAAGGCCTCGGCTCCATCTCCGGCACTCTCGATCAGAACCAGCAAGGCGACACCATCGTCGACCAGGCCATCGCCGACTCCATCCAGGCCACCGCTACGTCGGGAGTCCACGGCCGCTTCCTTCTCTTCCCCAGCAACACCTCCACCCCCGCTGCCTTCTACCTCATCGGTCCCAACGAAGCCATCAGCCTCCCCCTCGGCGGCACCAATAACCTTTCCCAACCCTTCACCGACTACCGCCACCAATAGCAATCAGGGCCAAAGGCCCGCTTCATACCAGCCAGGCACAACGCCCCAGCGGTCGTAGAAACACAAAATCCGAACGGCCAAAGGCCCGAACTATCTCCTCTGCCTGAATTCGAATGAGATTCAAAAAGCTCTGCCTGCACACCCTCATCAAATGCAACCGAACTATCACAAAGTTCTGACAATTTGGTGACATCCATCGCGCGCCTCCTCCGTAGAGTTGCAATTGGCCGGGAAACCCCCGGCGGATTTGTAGAGAGGTAGGACTCCATGATGAATCGCAATCTCGCAATCGCAGGTGCTGTGGCCCTGGCGATTGCCCCCCTCGGACTTTCCCAGCAGCGAGCTCAGATCAATTACCCATCCGCCCCTGAGCCGGTTCAGGCCTACACCCTCACCAGCCTCACTTCAAACGTGAGTGGTCAGGCAGCCAACACCGACACCAACCTCGTCAACGCCTGGGGGCTTTCCCGCTCCTCCGCAGGCCCATGGTGGGTCTCTGACAACGGCACCGGCCTCTCCACCCTTTACGACGGAACCGGCGCAGCAAAGTCCCTCGTCGTCACCATCCCCCCCGCAGACCCCAGCGTAAGCTCAACAGGCACCCCCACCGGCACCATCTTCAACGGAACATCCGACTTCCCTGTTGCCCCCGGCAAGCCCGCTCTGTTTCTGTTTGCCACTGAAGACGGCACCATCTCCGGCTGGAACCCCGGCGTCTCCCTCACCAACGCTGTCATTCTCGTCAAGGAAAAGAACGCCGTCTTCAAGGGCATCACCATGGGTGCGGCCAGCATCAACGGCAATCCCCTGGCAAACTACCTCTACGTCGCTAACTTCCGCAAAGGTATCGTCGAGGTCTTCGATAGTTCCTTCAACCATGTCCCAGAAATAGAAACGGAAATCAGAAAGGTCTACTCCTCGGTCCCGCATAACTTCGCCCCGTTCAATGTTCAGAACATTGGCGGAAATATCTTCGTTGCCTATGCTGAGCGGGATGCTGCACGCCACGATGAAGTACCCGGTGTCGGGCTCGGCGCCGTCGAAGTCTTTCGTCCCGATGGCCACCTCACACAGATCCTCCAGCCAGGTCCATGGTTCAACGCACCCTGGGGTCTTGCCCTTGCTTCAGGAGACTTCGGTGCATTCAGCCACGACATTCTCGTTGGCAACTTCGGCAGCGGCGAAATTCTCGCCTTTGATCCGATTCGCGGCAACTTCAAAGGCAAGGTGCGGGATGCCAAGGGATCTCCCATCCAGATTCCTGGCCTCTGGGGCCTCTCCTTCGGTAACGGAGGCGCTGCCGGTTCCGCCACCGCCCTCTACTTCGCCGCAGGACCCAATAGCGAGTGGGACGGACAACTGGGCACGCTGACCGCTGTACAAAACCCCGCTGGCAATGACCAGTAGGAAATAAACCTGGTTGGGAATCTCCGTCACCCACCACAAGCCCCGGGTGCCCCACCCTCACCAAGCACTTGCTTTTATCAGGGGTCCCCACGGACAGGTCTTCGTCCGTGGGGCGTTTTATCAGGGGTTCCCACGGACAGGTCTTCGTCCGTGGGGCGTTTGTGGCTAGCGTGGGAATCACAAATACCACCCCATGTTTTGCTAAAAAGCCACCACGACTCCCTCGCCCACCAGCAGCGTCTGCAACGCCCCCGTATCCACGCGCTGCACCGGCACACTCTCGTCTATCGCCAGCGAAGCGCCTGCTCCCGCGGCCTGACCCATAATCATGTAGGTCGTCTCGATCCGCAGCGAGTCATACGCGGTATGCGAAGCAGACACCGCCACCGGCACCAGCAGATTCGTCGTCTCGCTCATCCTGTGCGTCAAGACCCGGTACGGAATCGGATAAGGCGTTGGCTGAAAACCGCGACTGTTCTCAAACGACACTCCACCATTCATTGCAACAATGTGGTGCAGATGGTCGTCCGACGCATACCCTCCCAATCCAATCGAATCCACAATCACCGTCTGCAACTTCAAATCCTGCTCCGTCAACACGTACGTTCCCAGCATCCGTCGCGCTTCGCGCACATAAATCTGGCGCGGCCAGCCCCCGTTGTCGGTAAACTCATCCTTGCAAAGGCCCATGCCCCTCACCCAGTTCTGCACATCCGCAGGGATTCGCGGGTCGGTCGCCAGAAAATAAAACAGCCCTTGCTGGTAGTGTCTCTGCCTGGCTTCAAGCTGCGCGCGCTTCTGCCCACCCCCATCCGCATAGCCCTTGTTTGCCCCCACGTCATCCGATGAAAAGAACGACCGCGTATTGTTCCAGTCAAACTTCTGATTCGGCAGCGAATTCGCATCCAGATAATACTTCGGCACCAGCACCGGGTTCTCCGCCAGCGCGATCCGGCCCATTAATTCATACTCTGCCGCGTCATAGTTATCCGGGGCCTGAATCGGAATCTGGTTGGCCGGGTCAGAGCTCAGGCAAACCCGGTAGTTGTAGCCCATCAGCGTCTTGTCCTCACTCCCCGCCGCAGCCAAAGGCCCCGCGTTTACATGAGCAATCAAACCACTCGTCGAGTCGCCCGCAACCATATACGGACTCAAAGGCTGATTCCCCATCCTTTGCGCCGGGCCCACCCCCGCTAAGTCTTCCCCATACTGCCCTGAAGACTCTCGACCCACCGTGTAACTCACATGCGCGGCCGCCATAAGATCGCCCGTGTAACTCGCATCGATGAATTCCGCCGCTGCATACGTCACGCCTTTATCGTCATCCAGGCTCGCAATCCGCCTTCCCGTCATCTGCACGTCTCCCAGCGAAACGCCGAGCATGACCGTCACTCGCGGCTGCGGGTCCAGCATCGCCTCAAACGCCGCTTCGGCGATGTGCGGCTCAAACAGGTGCCCCATCGCACTCGCCTTCCCGGCCACTGATTTCTTCCCGCCATACAACGCCAGCACCTGCTGGAAAAAGCTCGCCGGAAGCCCCCCGATTGCCTTGTCTGCGTAGCGATCCGTATACCCCAACCCGTTGGTCATCATGCCGCCGATATGCTGCGACCGCTCCAAAAGCAACACACGCTTACCGTGACTGCCAGCCTCCACAGCCGCCATGATGCCCGCCGGCGTGCCCCCGTACACAATCACGTCCGCGGTAAATTGCGAATTCGCAGGCCCAACCTTGGCCGCAAACATTCCCACGCAGGAAACTCCCATGACTCCAAAAATCAAAATCTTCCGCAACCCGGGTAAATCCAGCATCTTGATCGTTCTCCATTCTTCCCAAAACCAAAGGCTTCATCGTGGGCTGTATCGGTCTCGGTAATTCGCCAATTCCAGCAGGCAATCCTTCGTGAGCGCACATCTCCCCAGTCGATTGCACAGGCCGCCTTCCAGCCACCGCAAACCTGCTCCGAATCCAACTTGTGACACCAGGGGAAATGCTTCACTATGGATGGGTCGCTAAATATCAGAAAAATATAGGGCCTAAGCCAATCTCTTTCGACTCGTGCCGGGTACCCTTGCTTTTTTGCCTGTAATTCCACAAGGGGATCTGCTGCCGTTTTTGTCTTGCTCCCGCCAAATGCACCACCCTCGCGACTCCCCGGTTTCTGCCGCCAGGTCGGTTTACCAGGAACCTGGCTGTACCGCATGCCAATTCGAATGCCATGATAGTTTCTTCACAGCTTCCCAAAGGGGGATTCCGGTGCAGCAAAACCTCAAGCAGCATTCCAACGCATTTCGTGTCGGGCTCATTGTGATGGGCCTCTTTTACCTCCTAGCCGGGGTCAATCACTTTGCCCATCCCGCCACCTATGTCGCTGTCATGCCTCCCTACCTGCCCTGGCCCCTGATGTTGGTCTATGTCAGCGGCCTCGCAGAGATCCTCGGCGGCCTTGGCGTGCTCGTCCCCAATGGATTCATCTTCCCCGGCATCCGCCGCTTCGCCGCCTGGGGCATCGTACTCATGCTCGCAGTCTTTCTCCTCGTGCATACCAACATGGCTCTCCACCCAGACGCCTTCCCCCACATTCCCGTTTGGATCATTTGGGCCCGCATCCCACTGCAGTTTCCGCTCATGTACTGGGCCTGGTGGTACACCCGAAAATAGCCCCGCCCATCCTGTCCTCACTCCGTGGTCATTCCAAACCCACCGGCCGCCCACCTCCAAAATCCTCCAATCGCGCATCCTCCCATCGCGCATCTTCCAATCCCCAGTTGGCCCAATCTCAATCCACCGGGCCTTGCTTCTTCCCATACATCAATTCAGCCTGCAAAGCCGAACGCCTCAGTTTCTCCTCAACCAGTTTGCCCAACTGATCCTCACGAGTCGCTTGTTCCGGCTCCGGAGGACGACTCGGGTAGTAAGCCGCCTCAGCGATTCGCTTCGCCCGCAGTTTTCGTGCAGTCACATCCGGGCGCAGGCGCATCGACAGGGCCGACATCTCCACATCCCACTCCGCCAGTCGCACCTCCACCGTCGTCACACCGACCCTGCGCAAAAGCGCCAGCGCAGCCGCCGGGTTCATAAACTGGCGAAGCCGCTTCCTTGAGCTCACCATGCTTCCCCTGCCGCCGGATTGCATCTCCCCAAAAATTGAGAATCTCGTCCACGTCGCCTCCACCACCACTTTCTTGAACGCTCCCGCCTCAGCCGCCACCTGAAACTGCCGCTGCGTCAGCAAACTTTGCCTGTCAGAATTCGTCTTCATCGTCGCCCTCCTCCTTCTGCACCGTCGATTACCAATTGCGTCGACTCGATTGCACATTGAGCTACAGACATCACACTTTGCGCAACAGCGATTGCACTCTGCGCAACATCGATTGCACTCCGAAAGCCCCTGCAACCCCGAACCACTCCACCTCGCGCCTATAATCAGAATTGGCTTTTTTTGCGGAATCCTCGACGACAATCCTAGTCAAAAGGCCCGTAATTATCCGCAACTTCGACCCCCCGGTGCCCAAAATTGATTGACTCGATCGTTATCCGCGGCGCGCGGACACACAATCTAAAGAACATAAGCTGCGATATTCCGCACGGAAAACTCACCGTAGTCTCCGGCGTAAGTGGTTCAGGAAAAAGCAGTTTAGCCTTCGATACCGTCTACGCTGAGGGCCAGCGCCGCTACGTCGAATCGCTCTCTGCCTACGCCCGCCAATTCCTTGAACGAATCGAAAAGCCAGACGTTGACCTCATCGACGGCCTCGCCCCGGCCATCGCCATCAAGCAGAAAAACACCACCCGCAACCCCCGGTCAACCGTGGCCACCGCGACGGAAATCTATGATTACATGAGACTTCTCTACGCCCGCTGCGGCACCGTCCACTGCATCCATTGCGACGGCCTCGTGGGACGCGACTCAGTCGACGAAATCGCGGAATCCATCCTCGATCTCGGCGAAGGCACACGCCTCCACGCCCTCTTCCCGGTCAAGACCCAAGTCATAGAAGAAAAGGAAGATACCGCCAAAAAGCCAGCCCCCCGAGGGCGCAAACCAGCCAGCAAAGCTCCTCAGGATTCCGCCAGCCCATCCCCGGTCACAGAAGCGCTCAAGTCTCGCATGGTTGAGCTTAGAACCAATGGATTCAATAGGTTATACCAGCATTCGCAGATCTTCGAGTTCTCCAGCCCGGAATCCCTGCTGGACCTCGACTTCTCCCTGCCCGTCTTCGTCCTCATCGACCGCATCGTCGTTTCGACAGAAAACCGTGCCCGCATCGTCGACGCCATTGAGATCGCCTACCGCGAATCCAGCGAAGTGATTTTTGAAGTCGTGCCCCGCGCCGAGTCCGGCAACGGCACCGGCTCAGACCGCACAAGACACCGCTTTTCAACAGCTTACGAGTGCCGTAGTTGCCATCGACCCACCGGCGAACCAGAGCCCCGCCTCTTCAGTTTCAACAATCCCTTCGGCGCCTGCCCCCGCTGCCAGGGCTTTGGCAACACCATCGACTTCGACCTGAACCTCATCGTCCCAGACAAGTCCCTCAGCCTCAACAACGGCGCCATCGACCCCTGGAACCGCCCCAAATATCGCACCTGGTTCGCCGACCTCAAGCGTCAGGCAAAGGCCCTCGGCATCCCCATGGACGTGGCCTGGCAGGGCCTGAGCAGCGAGCAGCATGAGATTCTGCTCTACGGCGACAAGGGAAAATCCGGTACCGCCTACATCGGGATCTATGGCTTCTTTGCAGAAATGGAGCGGAAGAAGTACAAGCTCCATGTGCGCGTAATGCTCTCAAAATACAGGGGTTATGCGGTGTGCCCTGAATGCCGTGGGCAGCGCCTGCGCGCCGAGGCACGATCGGTCCGCATCAACAACCGAAACATCTGCGAGGTCTCCGCACTCACCATTTCCGCCGCGTTCCAGTTCTTCAAAGCGCTCGAACTCAGCCCCATGCACCAGGAGATCGCAGGGCCCATTCTCGACGAAGTTCGCGAGCGCATCAGCTTTCTCGACGCCGTCGGCCTCGACTACCTGACGCTTGACCGGCTCGCCAGCACCCTCTCCGGCGGTGAGGCGCAGCGCATCCAACTCGCCACCTCGCTTGGCTCCAGGCTGGTGGGCGCGCTGTATGTTTTGGACGAGCCCTCCATCGGCCTGCACACCCGCGATACCGATCGGCTGATCCGTATCCTCAAGAATCTACGCGACTTGGGCAATACGATCCTGGTTGTTGAGCACGACCCTGACGTGCTGCGCGCCGCCGACCACCTGCTCGATCTCGGTCCGGGAGCTGGCGAATTTGGCGGCAAACTGCTGGCCGAGGGTACAGTCGAAGAGATCCTGGCCAACCCCAACTCATTGACAGGGCGCTACTTATCCGGCCAGTTGTCCATTCCCGTTCCAACGCGCCGCCGTGAGCCAGGCAAGGAAAAGCTCATCCTGCGCGGCGCCCGCGCCAACAACCTCAAAAACGTTGACGTCGAGGTTCCTCTCGGGATGCTGGTCGCCATCACCGGCGTTTCCGGCTCAGGAAAATCATCGTTGGTTCATCAGGTCTTGTACCGCGCCGTCGCGCGCGCCCTCGGCCAGTCAGAGAGCGCTGACCCCACAGGTCTCTTCCGCGACCTGAAAGGCGCCGACAGGCTCAACGATGTGGTGCTCGTCGATCAAACCCCTATTGGGCGAACTCCCCGTTCAAATCCAGTCACTTACATCAAAGCCTTTGATCTGATACGTGAACTGTTTGCGTCGCAGCCGGAGGCAAAAAAGCTTTCCCTGACTCCGGGTCACTTCTCCTTCAACATCCCCGGCGGCCGCTGCAAGACCTGCGAAGGAGACGGCACTGTCACAGTTGAAATGCAATTCCTGGCCGACGTTGAACTTCCCTGCGAAGACTGCAACGGTACCCGTTTCCAGGCCAAGATTCTAGGCGTCTTGTATAAGGGCAAGAACATTCATGAAGTCCTGAACCTGACGGTCAAAGAGGCACTCAAGTTTTTTGTCGGGATACCTCGCCTCCTCGAAAAACTAGCGGTGCTGGACGAGGTTGGTCTCGGCTACCTGCGGCTGGGCCAATCCGCGACCACCCTCTCGGGCGGCGAAGCGCAGCGAGTCAAGCTGGCCTCCCATCTTGGGCAGGTACGGGCTGCAAATGCCAATATCCGGCTCGCAGGTTCCAGCCGCGTGCTCTACATTCTGGACGAACCAACGACCGGACTGCACTTCGATGATGTATCCAAGTTGTTGACAGCATTGCGCAAACTAATCGACGGCGGCGGATCGCTGGTGGTCATTGAGCACAATCTCGACGTAATCAAGTCAGCCGATTGGGTGATCGACCTGGGCCCCGAAGGCGGCTCCGGCGGCGGCCAGATCGTCGCTGCGGGAACCCCCGAAGAGATTGCCGCCAACCCGCAATCGCATACTGGGCGATGGCTCAAAGACGTTTTGTAATCGGAAAATTGCGTCGCATACCAAGCTCCTGGCCGCTTCTTCTATGCCGATTGAGGGGCGTCTTCTATTTCGTCTGGAGCTTCTATGATCCAGCCCCCCCTCTCGCAGCGTAGCTCCTGGCCCTGCGTCCAACGTTTAGCCAGGTTTCCAGGGTCGCTTGGCCCGCTAAACTTGAGATAGAGGTTTCTCGTGGGTCGTTTGCTATTGATTTGTTTCCTGTTTTGTTCGGTGCCTGCCTTCGCGCAGGAGTCATCCTCGACGGCAACCGCACCTCCGTCGTCCGCTCCGGAAGCCGTCTCCAGGGAGGTAGCTCAGGCCGAGGCGGCTATCGTCAAGAGCGATTGGAAGACCGCCGAGCCACTGCTCGATTCGTGGCTGGCCGCGCACCCCTCCGATGCGCGAGCACTCTTTGATGCCGGATACGTGGCTGACGCGACCAGCCGCAACGAGGATGCCGTCAGTCTTTACAACCGGGCCGTCACAGCAGACCCCAAAAGCTTTGAGGCGCAAATCTCCCTTGGTCTGCTGCAGGCCCGGCTCGGCAAGCTGGCAGAGTCGCGACCCGCGCTCGAAGCCGCCATTCACCTGGACGCAGGCGCCGCTGGCCCCTCTGCAAAAGCCAAGGCGTGGCGCGCCCTGGCGCAGATTGATTTCAAAGGCACCCAGGGCAAACCGGATGCCGCACAAGCTTCCCTTGACCTGCTGGAGGCGCTGAAGCTCACCCCAGAGACGACGGAAGATACCCTTTTTGCCGCCGCTCTCGCTGAGGCAAATCAGGATGCGGCGGCGGCCGAGCAAACCTATCGGCGGCTGCTGACGAAAGACCCGGACTCAACCGCAGCGGTGGCCGGGCTGGCGCATTTGCTCATCGCCGAAAAAAAGTATCCAGAAGCTGAACCATTGCTCCAGGCCGCCCACACCAGGGCCCCAAAAGATGCAGCGCTTACAGCCCAGTTGGCTGCAGTTCTGGTTGCCGAAGACAAGGCCGAAGCGGTACCGCTGCTCAAAGAGTTTCACGAGCAAAATCCGCACGACCCAGCCATCACCCGCATGCTCGCAGAAGTATTGGCGGATGATGGGGAGTTTGCGGAGTCTGACCTGCTCTACTCAGCATTGCTGGCCTCCAACCCGAATGACGCAGCCTTGCTGGCCGGCCACGGGCAAAATCTGATCCGACTTCATCGATACCCTGAGGCTCTGAAGGTCTTCCAGGCATCAACAGAGATCGATCAAACCAACGGAGAAGCGTGGAATGGGCTGGCTTTTGCGGCATTCGAGACGCATCAGCCTACCATCACTCTGCACGCACTTACAGTCAGGTCAAAATATTTACCGGAGAGCGCAACAATATACTTCCTTTGGGCGACTGCATACGATACGCTTCACGACAAGAAGAAGGCCGCCGCGTACTATCACCAGTTTCTGGAGTCCTCGGGTGGTAAGTTTCCAGATCAGGAATGGCAGGCACGGCACCGATTGGCTTTGCTCGAGAAAACTCCGTAGTCGGTCGATACTATGGATACAAAGTCGGATACCAATGGAGGTTGCGCTATGCGTTCCGTGGTTCCAGTTGTCGTCCTATCGCTCATGATTCTGGTTCCCTGTTCACGCCAGGCTGTTGCAGCCATGGATGACAAGCTCCCGGACGCGCAGAGTCTTGCCGCTTTGGAGACGAAGGCAAATCAGGCGCAGCCACGCGAGCAATGCTTTCTGTACGCTGAACTTGTGCATGAAATGATCGAGTTCTCCTCGGCACAGTACGCGGCAGGAGAAATCGACAAGGCAGCAGATACCCTGAAGCATGTAAACGCCTTTGCGCTGAAAATCCACATGATGATGGCCAATGACGAAAAGCGACTGAAGAACGCGCAGATTCTGCTGCGTCATACTGCATTTCGATTGAAGGAACTGTTGCACTCAAGTTCGATCGAGGATCGGCCTCTGATGGAGCAGACGCTTGCCCAGGTCAATCAGATTCAGACCGAAACGATGATGCAGGTTTTCCGCAAGTAACCGCTTATCGCAAAACCACAGGGCGCTGAGCCGCCAGAGCGTGATTCAATAGGGTATACCGCACGGGTGCGGAATGACCTGTGCGCAACCTGTGTATGATCCGAAACCGATACCTCGCTTCCCTGCTTCCCTTGATTCTTCTCGCGACCGCACTGCTCGCGCAGCATGCGCGAACAGCCGAGTTGTCGTCTGCAGAAATCGAAGCGGTACGGGAGAGCGCGGTCTCCCCGGTCGAGCGGGTCAAGCTGTACACAAAATTTCTCGAAGAGCGCGCCATTCACATCAAGGATCTGACCGGCCGACCCAAAACTGAGCAGCGAACCCAGAAGCTGGATGATGCACTGCAGGACTTCACCGCGCTGATGGACGAAACCGGCAGCAATCTGGACATGTACTCGGATCGCCATTCTGACATTCGCAAGTCGTTGAAGGGTCTAACGGATGCAACGCCGCACTGGCTGAATATCCTGCGCATGCTGCCGGGCGAATCTGGCTTTGACCTGGCGCGCAAAGAGGCGATTGAGAGTGGTGAGGAACTGGCAGACCAGGCTTCGCGTTTGTTGCGGGAGCAGGAAGAATACTTCGCCACGCACAAAGACGAGAAAGATCAGGAGCGCAACGATGATGCGCTGAAGGATGCTGCGCCGCCAAAGTAAGCACGGCCTCCCTAGATCGAGAAGATTTTACAAACTCAACCAAGCCACTTCATCAGACCGGTTGGCTTGAGGTCGGGCACCAGGAGTGTGCGCTTGTCGCCGAGGCTGTGGCAGATGGCCTCAGCGGCGAAATGTCCACTGCGCGCGGCAGACTCCATGGTCGATGGCCAGCCAGTCGCCGTCCAATCGCCGGCCAGGAAGCAGTTCGGCCACGGAGAGCCGGTCCCAGCGCGTGCTGAATCGATTCCAGGGGGCACACCAAATGTCGCCCGGACTTCCTTCACGAGCACCGATTTCAGTAGCCGGGCGCTCTTCACGGCAGGAAAGAACTCCGCAAGCTGGTCGGTGGCGCGTTTCAGGGCTTCTTCGCGGCTCAGGGTGGCAAACTCGCGCGACGCACTGATGACGAGCTCGATATAGCTGGCGTTTGAGTCCCGACGGGGCTGCCACCGTGACTTGTGGTACATCCAGTGAATGTCGCGGTCGAGCAGAACTGCGTGGTCAAGCTCAGTAATTTCGCGGTCGTACCAGAGATGGACGCTGCAGATCGGCCAGTGCTCGAGCTTCTCAATGTTGGCGGCGAGTGCGGTCGCTCCAGCATTCGTGGGCAGGTTGGGCAGGAGCTTCGCAGTCGCCTCAAAGGGCAGGGCGAGGACGAGCAGGTCTGATACATGTACGCCGCTTCGGGTTTGAATCATCCATTGGCACGATTCCGAATTCCAGCTCGCAGCATCGACATTGGCGTTGAACTGAATCCTGCCACCGTGCGCCTCAAGGTAGGTCTGAGCCCCCTGGCAGAGTTCGCTTAGCGGAACGGTGCTCATGCCCATGCTGCCAGCGGTTGGTGAATTCAAAAAGAGCTCGCGGATCACCTTGGCGGCGTAGGGCAAGCTGATCTGATCGAGATCGGCATTGAGGGCACTGGCAATAACCAGCCACCAGAAACGGGCGAGTGCCCCCCTGGACTGAAGGTGCGATTGGAGCCATTCGGCAAGAGAACGTGCAGGGTCTGGCTTGCGGAGCAACATCAGCGAGGTGAACGCAAAGCCAAGGGAAAGCTTGTCGGCAATGGAGAAACAGCGAGCTGCAAGGACTGCCGGTAGCCCGTGCAGCGGTGCAGGCAGGCGTGAGGGGGACAGCGTAGAGCGCCTACCTCCTGGCTCGATCAGCGTCATGCGGCTATCCCAGAAGATCTGGTCTGCCACGCCGATGCGCTCGTAAAAGCCAATCAGGTTAGTGCAGCAGCCAAAGAGGACATGTTGGCAATTGTCGATGATTTCGCCCGCGCCCGGGTGCAGGTAAGAGGAAGCGCGTCCGCCGAGGTAGCCGCGGCGCTCAAGCACGGTAACCGGGAAACCAGCGCTCGCCAGGCCACACGCCGCTGCAAGGCCGGCTACGCCTCCGCCAACAACAGTGACTCTGGGTTTGCTGGATGTCAGGGCATCCGGTTGATCGAGGCCGGGCAGGTTTTGACCGGGCTGGCTCAAATCATGTTCAGGGGAAGCGGGCATAGGCGACTACCTTGAGGATAGCGGTTTGAACAGCCGCATCGCAGCCATCTTGCCCAGACCGACAAAAAGGATTGCCAGCTTGTCAAATTTAGGAACGCTGATGCGCTTCGAAAAGACGTCGTAGTTTGCCTTTTCGATGCGTTTAAGCAGTTGGTGATAGATAGTGACCAGTACCCAGAGAGCAGGGCGGCTTTCCCGGTCAATCAGCGGCAACAGCTCCTGAGCAGATTGGTAGTAGCCCTCGGCGCGGAGAGCGATTGCGCGCAAGAGTTGGCGCTCTTCGGCAGTGATCGTCATGTTTGTGCCTGCTGGTGGCCGGTGCAGCAGCTGGTCAACAGAAACATCGTTGTGGGCAAGAGCGTCAATGGGAAGATAAATTCGATTTCGCTCCGCGTCTTCACGGACGTCGCGCAGGATATTGGTGAGCTGAAAGGCGATGCCGGTCTCTTCAGCCAGCAGTTCGGCGCGCGGGTCAGAGTACCCAAAGATACGGATGCAGACCAGGCCCACCACCGAGGCAACAAGGTAGCAATAGCGATACAGCTCATCAAAGGTGGCATAGGGGGCAGTGGTATTTGGTACGTCTGAAGTTGGCGCTTCGAGGTCCATTGTGACCCCGGCAATCAATTCATCGAGCAGGGTGAACGGGATGCGAAAGCTGGCAGCGGCATCCCGAACCGCTACGAAGACCGCGTCAGAAGTAGCTGCTCCGTCGCGTGCCGCGTGCCATTCTTCGAGCCATGCGTCAAGCTGGCGGCGGCGATCTTCGCGACTGAAACTCTCATCATCGGCAAGGTCGTCAGCCTTGCGCATGAAGGCGTAGACAGCGCAAATGGCATTCCGGCGGGCTGGGGGCAGAGCGACAAATGCATAGTAGAAATTCTTCGCCTCGCGTTTCGCAATGGCTCGACAGATTTTGTAGGCGTCTTGAAGGTTCGCGACGTTCAAAGGCGTTTGTACTTGCGCCGTCATTTCGGACCAGCCCCGGTCTGTGACCTGAGACGCAGCCCTGGCAGGAATTTTCCTGTGACGGCACGCAAGGCAAGCGAAAGTTTGGTGGCCTTGGAAATAGCGGGTCGCGCCGAGAGCACGTCATAATCACGCTGCTCGATAGCGCGCAAAATCTCGAGGCCGCCGCGGCTAAAGAGATCGAGATCGACGGCTAATTCGTTCTCAACCATACCAATGAGAGGAATGCCAGCACCAAAGAGTTGGCGCGCGTAGTCGGTCTGATCGCGCAACAGGGCGCGGAACCCGGGCGTTGCGGTCCCTGCAGCAATCGTGGCTTCCGTCACTCCAAACCGCAACATCGCGTCGTGAGGCAGGTAAATACGGTCTCGCTGCTGGTAGTCGCTGGCTACATCCTGCCAAAAATTTGCAAGCTGCAACGCGGTGCAAGTGAAGTCAGAGAGGCAAAATCGCTCCTCATCTGAATAGCCGCACATATAAAGCACCAGGCGCCCGACAGGGTTGGCTGAGTATCGGCAGTAGTCGAGAACTTCGTCCATGTTGGCAAAGCGAGACTTGGTCTGGTCTTGCTTGAAGGCGGTGAGCAGATCGGCAAAGGGCTCTTTCGGGATGTTGCAGATCCGTATCGTCTCAGCCAGCGCCACAAAGACCGGGTGACGAGCTCGGCCCGCGTAACAGGCATCGAGTTCCTCAGACCACTGGTCAAGGAGGGCGAGTGACTGTTCCCGATTCCCTGTCTCATCCCCTAAATCGTCTGAAACGCGGCAGTATGCGTAAACGGCGTGAAAATGCGGGCGCAGTTTCTGGGGCAGAAACCAGCTTGCCACGTGGAAATTCTCGTAGTGGCTCTCAGCCAGGTTCTTGCACCAGGCGCGTGATTCGGCCAGCGAAGGGACGGCTGCAGGTATGCGATAGCTCTCAGGCAACGCGGCCCAGCCCATTTCAAGAGGGCTTGCCTGCTCCGTCGGTATGGTCGATGTCGCCCTCATTGTGTCTATGGTAATGCTTCAGTGCCGCAGACCGCAGGCAGGATCGCAGTCTTGATCAGGTTGCCATGGTTTCCCTCAACCTGATAGCCCCGATTCAATAATTGTGCGAACGCCTGATTCAGTTCACCCAGCGGCGCGTGGCCCGTGATGAAGCGGCTGGCCTGAAATTGTCCACTGCAAATCAGTGCAAAGGCGCGTCGGCAAATAGCCGGGGTGTGATGGAAAGTGGCCTTGAGCGTGAGGTCGCCGTAGTGCAGGCGATTGGTGTCCAGGCGAACCTCGGTGCCGGCTGCCGGGCCTCCAAAGAAATTAACCGTCCCGCCATTGCGAGCCATCGCGACGGCCTGCTGCCAGGTTTCAGGCAGGGCGACTGCCTCAATGGCGATGTCGACTCCGCGACCTTCTGCAGTGAGGCTGCGCACAGCCGCAACTGCATCTTCAGTTTCGGTTGTTTGGATCACGTACGACGCGCCGAGAGCTCTTGCCACCTCGACCTGGGCATCGTGCTTGACGACTGCGATCACATGGCAACCCGCGAGCGCGGCGACGTGCATGATCATCAAGCCCAGAGGCCCGCCGCCAATCACCGCGATGGCATCTCCGGCGCGGGGATTTGAGTCTTCGAAGCCGTGCAGGGCGCAAGCGAGCGGCTCGGTGAGGGCGGCGTGTTCCAGGGAAACATCGGCCGGCACGCGTAGCGCGTTTTTGGCGGCAATGCGGGCCGGGATGCGGATGTACTCGGCATACGCTCCGTTGTTAAAGAGCAGATCAGCGCAGAGGTTTTCCTGGTCGCGCTGGCACCAGTAGCATGCGCCGCAGGGGGCAGAGTTGAGTGCGACAACGCGATCGCCTGGGACAAAATCCCTGACTCCTGCACCGATTTCAGAGACAATTCCCGCAACTTCGTGGCCAAAAAGGGCGGGCGGCTGAATCATCCGCGCATGGTAGCCGCGTCGGAAAACCTTCAAATCTGTGCCGCAGGTAAGCGCTGCCGCCACGCGGATGATGATTTCGCCGGGCGCTGCGCGAGGGACGGGAACCTGCTCGATGCGAACATCTTCCTTGCCATAGAGGACTGCAGCGGTCATGGTCTCGGCGGTCACGGTCTCGGCCAGGGGGGTCATCCGATTCAACTCCCCGGCTCGATCATGATTTTCATGGAAGTTGCAGTCGGGTGTGAAGCGATGTCGATGGCTTCGACTGCCTGCTCCAGCGCAAAGCGATGCGAAACGAGCCGTGTCAGATCAAAGGTGCCGTCGAGGTAGCCATCAAAGACCAGCATCGCGCCCTCCTCCTGAATATCAACCGCGGCGGAATAGGAACCGAGCAGGGATTTTTCGTCCATGCAGACAGCTCCTGGGTCAAAGATTGCCTCACCGTGCTGGGTCTGGGCAAAGAGCATCACTTTGCCGCCGGGGCGCACAGCCTCCATGGCAGTGCGAATCAAAGCATCGTGACCCACAGCAATGAGCACCGCGTCGGCACCACGACCCTCAGTGGCTGCTTTGGCGCGGGCGGCGACGTCTTCTGTGCCGGCATGGATAGGGTTTTTCAATCCAAAGGTCGCCGCAACGGCGTGACGCGCAGGATACAGGTCCGATGTGAGGACCGTGGCGCCCGTTTTCAGGGCCAGCGATGCAAGTAGAATGCCGATCGGGCCCTGACCGATAACCAGCACTGTCTCGTCGGGCTGCAGATTGAGCATCTTGATGCCTTTGAGGCAGGTATTCACAGGCTCGACGAATGCAGCTTGTTCAAAGGGAACGCCGTTCGGAATAGGAACGACTCCACCGTCGCGCACGATCCAGTCCATCACGCGAACGAAGCTTGCAAAACCGCCGCCGGACGGTTCGAAGCCTGCCGTAACTCCAACCTTTTTGTAGACCGCGCACTGAGCAAATGTCTTTTTTCGACAGTAATAGCAGCTCCTGCACGGGATGTGGTGAAAGACCATCACTCGGTCGCCTGCGGCAAAGGTGCTGACTCCATCGCCGACAGCAACGACAATGCCTGCCGTCTCATGGCCAAAAATGCGAGGTGCCGAGTGCGAGCCAGTGTGAATTTTTTTGAGATCGGTTCCGCAGATGCCGCAGGATGCAACCCGGATGAGCAATTCGCCGGGACCAATCTCAGGTACGGGGACTGTTTCTACACGAACCTCGTTGATGCCGCGGTAGACCGCTGCGTGCATGGTTGCTGGAATGGTCACGGGAGTTGTCACGGTGCTCATGGCTTCGTCTTCCGATGCTGCTCGATATGCGACTTGATTTCTGATTGCAGACGCTGTGCAGCCAGTTTACTGCCTCGTGCCATGGTTGCGACGGGGCTCCAAAGCTGCGGGCGCAGCGCAACGTGGAGGCCAAATGCTGCCTCGCGGAACTGACCATCGGGAGTTGAAAAGTCGGCCATATCGGGCATTTCAAACGAAGCGTTGTCGGAAATTGCCTTGATTGCCTGGAACGGAATTCCCTGCGCCAGTGCCAGCCGCGCCACCGCGGCAGCTTCCATGTCAACTGCAGAGGCATAGTAGCTGACGCCAAGACGCTCCTTTTCGGCAACTCCGGCAGGCGCAGCGACAGTGACGAGGATTTCCAGCCCCTCTGTCGGAGTTCGATGTTTGAGCGGGAAAAAGCGCTCCCCGGTTTGCGCATCGACAACAATATCCGGCCAGACCACGTCACCGACGTGCAGCCGGTGAATGCAGGCACCCGCCCAGCCAACTGAAACCAACTCTGAGGCTGGCCCAAGGGTAAGAGCCGCCTGAACCGCAAGCCGGGCGCGATCGCCACCCAGGCCAGCGCAGGCAACAACCGCATGATCGTTCCAGTAAAGATGGATATTCCGCGCAGCGAGGGTTTCACTAATGCGCCAGCCATGGACGAGCGAGCCTACCTCTCGGCGCATTGCAGCGATATAAACAGGGCGAGGTTTATGCTGGTTCGTCATGATTTTGGGGCGTATCCGTTGTCGCGAAACCATTCAATCGCCGCTCGCATCGCCGGGTACACCGGGCTGGTGCGAAAGCCAAGTTCCTGCTGGGCGCGCGCCGACGAAGCGTACATTTTTTTGCGGCCCATGCGGACCTCTTCAAGCGTGGCGCGTGGTTCCTTGCCACGAATGCGACCGGTAATGTTCTCTTCAAAGAATGCGTAGGCTGCTGCCACTGCAAAGGGAATTTTGACCGTTGGCGAAGGAATGCCGGTGATGGCAGACATCTTGTCGAGGATTTGCTTCAGGGAGAGATTTTCGCCGCCGAGAATGTAGCGCCTGCCGGAGGTGCCTTTTTCGAGAGCGGCAACGTGCGTGCGAGCGACCTCCAGAACGTCGACCAGGTTGAGCCCGGTATCGACATAAGCAGGAAATTTTCGATTGAGAAAATCGACAAAGATGCGGCCTGTAGGGGTGGGCTTGGCGTCGTGCGAACCGATGGGTGTGGTCGGATTGAGGATCATCACCTGCTGACCGAGTCTGGCGGCGGCAAGGGCTTCCTGCTCGGCAAGGAACTTGGAGCGCTTGTAGTGGCCAACCATGTTTTCGAGGGCCACAGGGGTGTCTTCGTTGACGATGATTCCGTCATTGCGAAAGCCCATGGTGGCGACGCTCGAGGTGTAAACGACGCGGCGGATGCCGGCCTCACGGGCCAGTCGCAGCAGTTCGCGGGTACCGTCAACGTTGGCGCGGTACATCGCTGCAGGTTCAGGAATCCAAAGGCGATAGTCGGCAGCTACGTGGAAGACAGCATCACAGCCCGCGAGCGCAGGCGCGATGCTGGCCGGATCGCTGAGATCGCCGGTGTGGGTTTCGCCCGGGATGCCGGCCAGATTTGCGAGACTGCTGGTCTTGCGAACCAGCAGGCGCAGCTCTGCGCCCTGCGCAGCCAGTTCGCGGGCTACGTGGTGGCCTACGAAGCCGGTCGCGCCTGTGAGAAATATCTTCATCGGGTCAGAACACCATTCTAAATGGCTGTTCGCCGATGGTTAGAGTGCGGCTGTTTTCTCGGCGATTTCGGCTACCGAGAATCGCTTTACTGTGGCACGATTGAATTCATGCCTGTTACAAAGCCTTGTAAAATACCGCGTTGGGTAATTTAGTCCAGTGCCTCGGGCATGAGCGCGATATTCTTTTCACCGGCTGCCTTTTTCTCGGCGTATTTCTGCATCCAGGCCTCCCAGTGCTTGCCAGCGGCGCGGTCTTTGCCAGTGAACTCAATCCGCGCAATCTCGGCGTAACCGACCTTGCGCTTCTCAGGGGAGTTGGCGGCAAAGTATTGCACGAACGAGTCAGCCAGGGATTTACCCGAGATCCGGTTGAAAATGTAGGCCTCGACGCGCTGGCCGTTCTTGAAGGTCAGGGTAATATCGCCGCGGTAGTCAAAGGCCTTTTCGAGCGCAACCCGCAGGTCTTCGTCGCTGGCCAGAGTAGGAATCCAGCCCTCGAGGTTTTCGTGGGCAAAGCCATCCATCACTTCCAGTTCATCCACATTAACAACAGGTGCAGGCTGGCTCATGCGCGTGTCTCCTCCAGCTGGGCCGTCGTTGCCGAGGCAATGCTCTCGACCTTGACAAAGTGATTATGCTGGGCGGCAAAGGTGGAGTGGTTATTCAAAAGGTCAAGTGCGCCCTTGTCTTTATAGGACGAAAAGAGATACGCCTTCGCCATCCCAAAGAATCCGCTGAAACTGCCGAATCCATGCTGCACAGCACTCGGCTCATAACCGCAACTGACCATGCAGTTGGCACACTTGGGATTGCCGCTTCCCGTGCCGTACTCATCCCAGTTGGTGGTTTCGACAAGTTCCTTGTAGGTTTCGGTGTAGCCGTCCTGTAGCAGGTAGCAGGGCTTTTGCCAGCCAAAAATGCTGTACGCCGGAGAACCCCAGGCAGTGCACTCGTAGTTGCGCTTGCCCATCAGGAATTCAAGAAACAACGGCGACATGTTGAACTTCCACGACTTCTTGCGGTTCGACAGAATGGCGCGGAAGAGGCGGCGTGACTTGGCGCGCCCCAGGAAGTGCTGCTGGTCAGGTGCCTTGTCATAACTGTAGCCGGGCGAGAGCACGATGCCCTCGACCCCCATCGCCATGACTTCGTCAAAGTAAGCGCGCACCATGTTCGGGTCAGTCCCGTCGAAAAAGGTCGAGTTGGGCGTGACGCGGAATCCGCGTTTCACCGCTTCCTTGATGCCTTCCACTGCCAGATCCCAGCCACCTTCGCGACAGACCGACATATCGTGATGCTCTCGCTGCCCGTCCAGGTGAACTGAGAACGTAAGGTACTTCGAAGGCGTGAACTCGTGGATGCGTTCCTTGAGCAGAAGAGCATTGGTGCAGAGGTAAATGTATTTCCTGCGCGCAATCAGGCCGTTGACAATCTCGACAATCTGCTTGTGCAGCAGCGGCTCGCCGCCGGGGATCGAAACCATCGGCACACCGCACTCTTCAACCGCAGCAAAGCATTCCTCGGGGCTCAGCTCTTTCTTCAAAATGTGAGGCGGATACTGTACCTTGCCACATCCGGCGCAAGCCAGGTTGCACTTGAAAAGCGGCTCCAACATCAGCACGAGCGGGTACTTCTTCTCACCGCTGAGCTTCTTCTTGATCACGTACGTTGCTACGGTCCACATCTGCGAGATGGGTACAGCCATGCTTCAAACCTCCTGCGCCGGGGAACGCGCGCGTTCTTGAATTCGTGCGTTTGCGCTGACTAAGCGGCTGAATCCATTGCACGCTTGTAAGTCGTCAGTGCCAGCAGCGGGAAATAGTTCCGATACATGTGGTAGGCCAGGTAAAACACACTGGGGAAACCCGTTCCGGTATACAACGCCTGGCGAGTCATCCCGTTGCCGGTCGACTCGTCCCAATCGCCTGCAGACTTCTGCCGCTCCAGTAGCCAGCGAACGCCCTTGGCCACTGAGTCACTGCGGTTATCTCCGGCAGCAAGCAAGCCGAGCAACGCCCACGCTGTCTGCGAAGGGGTACTCGGACCGATTCCGCGCGCATCCGGGTCGTCGTAGCTGTTGCAGCTTTCACCCCATCCGCCGTCGGAATTCTGCACCATGCGAATCCACTCGGCGGCCTGCTGCACCTGAGGCTCCAGATAGTCGATGCCAATCGCTTCCAGACCGCGAAGTACCAGGAACGTCCCGTAAAGATAATTGACACCCCAACGTCCAAACCAGCTACCGTCAGACTCCTGCTCACGGAAGATGAATTGAATTGCCTTTTCCACCCGCTTGTCTGAACGGTCATAGCCGTAGTTCGCCAACATCTCAAGAATGCGCCCGGTAATATCGACCGTCGGCGGGTCAAGCATGGCGTTATGGTCTGCAAACGGAATGTACTGGAAGATCATCTTGGTGTTGTCTTTGTCAAAGCTCGCCCAGCCGCCGCTCTTGCACTGCATGGCAAAAAGCCACTGAATAGCGCGCTGCGCAATGTCGTGCTGCAGCTTCTCGCGCGGATTGTCCACCCTGTTCAGCGCCAGCAATACCTGAGCCGTGTCGTCCGTATCCGGATAAAACTCGTTATTGAACTCAAAATACCAGCCGCCCGGCTCCGCATTGCGGACCTTCACAGCCCAGTCGCCCTTGTGGCGAACTTCCTTCGTAAGCATCCAGTCCGCGGCCTTGATCAGGCGCGGATCGCTCGCCGGAATGCCAGCCTCGCCCAACGCAAACACCGAAAGCGCCGTATCCCAAACCGGCGACATGCAGGGTTGCATTCGAAATGTAGCCTCGGGGAAGTCTGGCGAACCGGCGTCTTCGATACCCAGCTTCTCAAACTCATCCCGCGCCCGAATCACCTGCGGGTCGTCGTCGGAATATCCAAGACAGCGCAGGGCAACGATGGCGTTGAGCATCGCGGGATAAATAGCCCCGAGGCCGTCCGACATTTCCAGACGTTCGAGCATCCACTTTTCGGCCTTCTTCAGGGCCAGCTTGCGCAGTGGACGGATATAGACGGCTTCAACGATATGAAAAGCTCGGTCTGCCAGCAAAAAGAAGTTCCGCCAGCTCACCAGGTTCTTACGATCCATCCTCAGTCGAAGATTGGCATTTTCACGCCCTCCGACAAAGAGCTCATCAATTCCCTGTTCCGATGGGATTTTCTTGAATGGCTTTTTCGCGTAAATAATCGACAGCGGCACCAGAATCGCCCGCGACCAGGATGAAATCTCGTAGATGTTGAAGTAAAACCAGTTCGGTGCAAGAACGATCTCCGGCGGAATCGCCGGGACTGCGTCGTAGTCGTACTGCCCGAGTGCGCACAGATAAATCTTTGTAAATGTATTGCAAGCGACGACGCCGCCATTGTGCAGAATCCATGCACGCGCTCGCTGTAAAACCGGCTCGCTTGCAGCCATGCCCATCAGCTTGCAGGCGAAATAGCACTTGACGGCGAGTGAAATGTTGCCAGGTCCGCCGGGATAAATACTCCAACTGCCATCTTCATTCTGATAGCGCAGAATCTCTTTAAAAGCCCGCTGCATCCTGCCAGGGTCGCCGCTCTCCAGGAGCACATGGAGAAAGATATAGTCCGCCTCAAGCATCGAATCTGCTTCAAGCTCCGCTGACCAGTAACCATCCGGGTGCTGCTGAGAAAGAATGTAGTCGCAAGACCGATCAATCGCCGCCTCAACCTCAGAAATATCGGCGTCAATCCTGCCAAATCGCGGAGCGACGTAGCCTTTTGCCGGCATCGGCTGCATGGCGGTTTTTGTCCTGATCTGGGTTGTACTCATGCGTCTCGGTTCGTTGGTTGCTCTGCTGAAGACGTGAAACTCACAGGTTTAGCGAACGGGAATCGACTGCGCACCACCTGCGCCACCGATAGCCTGAATGATCTCCGGCGGCAAGCCAAAGCGCACATTTTCAGGCATCACTTCTACTTCTTCGACGCTGCCATAGCCGTTTTGTTGCAAATAATTGATCACGTCCTCGACCAGCACCTCCGGTGCCGAGGCCCCAGCGGTAACAGCCACAGAATCAACTCCCTCCAACCACTTCGGATCGATGGCCGCAGAATTGTCAATCAGGTATGCCTGGGTTCCGAGATTGTTTGAAACCTCGACGAGACGGTTTGAATTGGAGCTGTTAGTCGAGCCGACAACAAGTACCAGGTTCGCTCCGGGAGCAACGTTGCGCACTGCGACCTGGCGATTCTCGGTGGCGTAGCAGATATCCTGCGTATGCGGTCCAACGATATTGGGGAACTTGACCTTGAGAGCGTGAATGATATCGCGGGCCTCGTCAAGCGACAGCGTGGTCTGGGTCAGATAGGCGACACGGTCCGGATTGGGCACAACCAGGGCCTCAACCTCAGCCACATTCGAAACCACCTGGGTAGCCTCAGGGGCTTCGCCCAGGGTGCCCTCAATCTCATCGTGGTCGCGATGGCCCACCAGCACCAGGGAATATCCATCCTTCGCAAACTTGATGGCCTCGACATGGACTTTGGTAACCAGCGGGCAAGTCGCATCGATAACCTTGAGACCACGAGCCTTGCTGGCCTCGCGCACCGCCGGCGAAACACCGTGGGCCGAGTAAATTACGCGCTGGCCCGGTGGCACTTCTTCGATCTCATTGACGAAGATCGCACCCTTTTCAGCCAGTTCATTGACGACGAAACGGTTGTGCACAATCTCGCGGCGCACATAAATCGGCGCACCAAATGTATCGAGCGCAATCTTCACAATATCGATCGCACGGACCACACCGGCGCAGAATCCGCGGGGTTTGAGCAGCAGGACACGCTTCTGGCTCACGGGAGCGTTCACGTGGCCAAGGTCAGAGACGGTTTCAGAGGCAAGAAGTGTCACATCACCAGTATACCAATGAGTAAGCCCCCTGCGCACCCCGGATTCGCCAGTGGGGAATTCACGCAGCCAATGGCGGATTGACGACTGTGAGCGGAGATTCATCGAGGCGTAATCCTCTTGCGGTTACATAGACGCGTCGACGGCCATTCTGTGCGCGGACGTTTGAGTGAGATTCAGCATCCAAACGCAACCACAAGCGTGAATCGAAAGAGCAGCATCGAGCAAAATAGAAGACGATGAAGTCATGAAGAAGCACAGGTCTGACTTCGCCAAGGCGAGAAGGCGAGTGACTGATACCGCTACTTACCGATTGCAGTGGTATGAAAGTGCAACCTGATT
>JANYDG010000103.1 GCA_025359885.1 Acidobacteriota bacterium | reverse complement strand
CCCGGCCAGGTGGCGCTGCTGGCGGCTTTCCAGTCGCCGTCCAACCAGCTCAACGGCGCAGCTTATCCGTTCAAGATCGCGTTGCCTGTCGACCTGGTCGGCGGCCAGACCACCACTGGTGACCTCATCGCGTTCAACGCCCTGGTTACCAACTTCGAGTTCGGCGACGAAGAGGTCGACAAGGTGGTCATGTTCTCGGCCACGCTCACCATCGACGGACCCATCACTTACACCGAGGGAAGCTAGTCGCTTGTGTGCAGCGGGCCGGGGCCGCTTGATGGCCAGAGGCCCGTTACGCACAAAGTTGTAGTTCAACCGTCTCTCTTCGGTGTTATGCTTTTCACCGGAGAGTGACATGCGTAAGTTACTAATGTTTGCAGTTGCAGTTGCGATGCTTGCTGTCAACGCTCGGGGTCAAACTGCAGAGCAACCCCGCATTTTCATCAAGGCTGAGCCTGACTTTGGCGTAGCTTTGACGGCTGCGCTCAACAAAAAACACGCGCCTGTAACCGTCGTGCTCGACGAGAAAACCGCCGACTACGTCCTGCAATCCGCCAACGTCGCGCAAAAGCAGGAGTCGGGAGTAAGCAAGATCGCTCGCTGCCTTTTCGCTTACTGCATCGGCATCGAGGGGACGTCGAACGTTTCCGTGCAACTCATCAAACCCGCCGATAGCTCAGTTGTGTGGGCCTATCAGGTGCGCAAGGCCAGCGGCGGCCCGGCAGGCATCCAATCTCTTTCCGAAGCCATCGCGAAGCACTTGAAAAACGATTTCCTGGACAAGAAGAAGTAGGCGCGCCATGGAAACCAATGAGGAATATCTTCAAAGAGTGCATAAAGACGACCCTGGCTTCATTGAATCGTTGCTGACTGGGAATTCGTCAAACGATACTGCCGCCGTCGTGCAGGATCGGTCAGTTTCGATTCGTCAGCCACTCGGAATAATGGGCGTTGCGGTTGGTGTGTTTCTGGGTAACCTGATTTTTTCACTCGTGGCATGGGGTATTTACATCCTCGCCACGCACTAAAGCTGTTTCGGCCATGACCAAGGCTGCCTCCGGGCAGCCTTTTCCATTTGGGAGGTACCATGTTCCACCGGTTTTTCCGACGCAACAAAAGCGTTCGCGCCGAGGTCGACTCCATCAACCCCATAGCGCCGGACTACGAGTTCACAGTCGAGGGCAAACGCTATAAACTTCGCTTTGACTTCACCGCCATTGCTGTATTTGAGAGTTCGATGGGCTTCAACCCCATCGTGCGCGGTATCGGCACTGAGCCGATGACGCTCATTGTGCTGCTTTATGTGGGCCTGTTGGCCAATCATCCCGATATCACTCTTGATCAGGTGCAATCGTGGTTCACCTCTATCACGGCTGCGCCGCTCTACTCCATCGTGCTCAAAGCGTTTCGCGGTTCCATTCCCGAGGCAGAAGACGGCGCGGCAAAGGCTTCAGCGGACCCCATGACGGCCTGACCGGGCAGGCCTGGTGGGATCATCAGTGGTCGGTAGCGCGATACGACCTTCGTCTCTCAGAGCAAGAGTTCTGGCGTCTTAATCTGCGTCAATTGCATCTGCTCTTTCAGCGCTGCATGCAGACCGTGCAGCATCAGGAAACCATTGCCGGCATCATCGCCAGCGCCGTCGCCAACTTCGGCTATGCGCGGCCCAAAAAGTGGTTAAACCCGTCCGATTTTGGCCTCGGAGCCCGGCGCGTTGGTTCGCATCGCAGTGAGCCAGAGCAAACTCCGCAGCAGATCGCCGCCGAATGGCGTCAGTGGGCCAAGGCTTCACCCATTGTAATCTACGTACCCGCAACCCCCAAAGAGGACAAGGCCGATGCCGAATGACGTCGTTGCAGCGCTTTCCCTTCAGATCGACGCCAATACGGTCAAGTTGCGCGCCGAGATGGATCGGGCTGCCAAAGAGACGCGCAAATCGATGACGGAAATCAAGGCGTCGGTTGCCGAGGCTAAGGGCTCCATCGCGCTACTCGGCGAAGAGATTGGCGTCCATCTTAATCGCCATCTACGCGGCTTTGTGGCCAATCTGCCGGGCGTCGCGGCGGCTATGTCCGCGGCGTTCAATGCTGTCGCTGTCATCGGCCTGGGCGTTGCCGCCTATGAAGCGGGCAAAAAAATTGTGGAGTTCTTTGAGCGCACCCGGAAGGCTTCGGAAAAGGCGCGGGAGGAAACTGAAAAATTTATCGACGGGTTTCGCAAGACCAACCTAGAACTGGCCGTCGCCGCCGACAAGCTCGAAGAGGCAACGGCCAAGCTGCAGCACAAGCCTGGCGACGGCCTCAAAACCGCGTTGGATGAAGCCAAGCTCGCGGCGTTTGAACTTGAGCAGCAACTCGATCGCGATATCGAAGCAACGCAGACGCTCATGAAGACGCAGGGCGCCAGCTGGTGGCAGCGCGTATTGACGGGCATGTCGGGCGGTAGCACGGTTCTGGCGCAGAATGAGCAGTACAAAGACGAAGAAAAGCGAATCAACGCCGAGCAGAATGCGCTGCGTTCTCGCGCCAAAACCGTCAAAGACGAGGAGCAGGTCGAACAGGATCGTGTGTTCCGGCTTTCGAAGCTTCAGCAGGGCTGGGTCGACAAACTTGATGAAGAAATTCAAGCGCGCAAGCGTTTGCAGGATTTGACATCGCAAGGCACGTCAGGGCCGCAGGCAGCGGCCAACTTCCCCGAGATTCAGGCTCTCAATGAACGGTTTCGCGGGTCCGATGGCGATCAGACCAGCATCCTCAACCAGTTGCGGACGTTTCATGACAATATGCTAGAGGAGCAGCAGCGCTCTGAGATCGGCCTGCGCACTATGCAGGATCAGGTTGCCTACAAGCAGGCTCAAGGTGCCGCCGAAGAGCTGCAAAGGCGCAAGCAAGCAGCACAACATGCCCGCGAAGCCGACCGAAAAGCCCAGGAAGAGCAGATGAAGGGCTTTGAACAGGAGCTAGCTGGGCTTCGCGAGTCTCACCTGGTCGACATCGAGGAAGAACATTCCTTCTGGCTGACCAAACTTGATGCCATCACCTACGGCTCCGATAACTATCAGAAACTTTTGCTCCGCCTCGGGGAAGAAGAGCAGCAGATCCTGCTGCATCAGGCCGAGCAAAAACGCAAAGACGCCGAGTTTCTCGATAGCATCGAGCGTCAGGAGCAGGCGCAATCCGACAAGGATGTGCGGCAGCGCGAAAAGGAACTGCAGAAAGCCCTGGCCAACTCGCTCGAATCGCAGAAGCTGACTCGTCAGGACGCGTCCGATGCCTATCACGATACGGAGGAATCGACTGCCGCTGCTGTGCAATCGGGCGATATGACGCCCAAAGCTCGACTTAGCGCGCTACAACAGGCTTTGCAGCAGGAGCGGCAGGCGCTGCAGCAGTCTTTCGGGCAGGAGTATACGCTGCAATTGCAATCGCTCGACTCACAGCGGCAGCTCTACGGCGAGTCGTCGGATGAGTACAAGCAGGCGCTCGAAGATGGCACGCGGCATTTGCAGGAGATTTTGCTACAAAGGCAAAAAATGCAGGCCGACTCTGACAAGCAGGCCGCCGATCTGAGTCGTCAAGCCATGGAGCAGGGCTGGCAGGGCGCGTTGAATGACATGACTCGCCGCACGGCTGACCTTCAAGGCCAGTTGAAGAGCCTGATTGAGAGTTCGGTGGCCTCGGCCAACAACACCATCGCGAACATGATGACCGGCGACTACCATCACGGCGACTGGAAAAAGACTGGCAAGCAGATCTTCGGCAATATCGCGAAGACCGGCCTTGAGGATGCCGAGGGCTTCGGGCTCAAGGCCCTGGGCATCAAGGGCGTCGGCAAGATGGGTACGCAGTCAAACCCGATGTGGGTCAAGTCGGCGGATGAGGCTCTCGGGAGCGCCGCGGGTGGCCTGTCGGGCTTGTTTTCGAATCTCGGCGGCCAGAGTGGCGGAGGGGACGGCGGCGGCTGGGGGTCGCTGCTTACAACAGCGCTGGGGTCCTTCATTCCCAAAGCCGATGGCGGCCTCACCTATCCCGGCAACTATCTCGTCGGCGAGCGAGGGCCTGAGCTGCTGCGCCTGGGCTCGGGCGGCTACATCCACAACCATCGCGACACCCGCGACATCCTGCACGGCGGCGGTGGTGGTGATACGCACCACAATTATCACATCGATGCGCGCGGCGCGACTGATCCGATGGCAGTGAAGCGCATGGTGCATCAGGGCATCATGGAGGCGGCTCCGCATATCGCCGCGGCTACCATCAAGACTCAAAATGATATTCGCGCGCGTACTCCAAGCATGCGCGCCTAGCAGCTTATGACAGCAGTTCCACCCAAGGCAGCCTTCGAGCTGTCTTTTTGCTTTTGCAGGGGGTCTTCTTGGTTCGTCAGTTATGGCTTCAAGTGCGCAGCAACCCGATATTTGTGGCGTTTTCTGGCTTTTTTGTCGGCGCGATCGGTAACAGCCTCGATGACCAACTACGCGGCGGTCACGTCGACCTCAGCCAAGCTGGGTTGCACAAGCTTCTCATCGCCTCGGGCGTCTCGGCGTTGATCGCCGTGATTCATCTCTACCGGCCCGCTCCCAATCAACCCGCAAGTCAACCCGCGCAGCCGACAGCGTCCGGCAGCGTGAAGGAGTAACTCATGAATATCTGGGATGAAATCAAGTCATTGGGTCGCCCTATCGGCGACGTCCTCAAGGAAATCGAGACTGGCTTTCAGAAAGCGATCGTTTTCTATGCCAAGATCAAGGCCGTCTGGGAGCAAGTCGGACCCAAGACTATCAGCACAGCTTCCAACGTCTTCTATGACGTCGTCAAGACGGTCTCTTCCGCCGAGGCCGCCGCGGCCGCCGCGGG
>JANYDG010000073.1 GCA_025359885.1 Acidobacteriota bacterium | reverse complement strand
ATCAGGTCCAGGGCTTGTTGGGTGGCCCATTGGCGGATTTTTTCTCTGTCGCCGCGGAAGTGACATTCGAGGGACTCGGTTTTGTTGTTGTAGCTGGTGGCGATGTAGACGAGGCCTACGGGTTTTTCTTCTGAGCCGCCGCTGGGGCCGGCTATTCCTGTTATGCCGACGCCCATGCTGGCTCCGACGCGGCGTTTGATGCCGAAGGCGAGGGCTTCGGCGACCTCGGCGCTGACGGCGCCGTAGGTTTCGATGAGCTCGGCGGGGACGTTGGCGAAGTCGGTTTTGAGTTCGTTGGAGTAGACGACGGCGCCGCCGAGGAAGGAGCGGGAGCTGCCGCTGATGCTGGTGAGTCGCTGGGCGAGGAGTCCTCCGGTGCAGCTTTCGGCGGTGGCGAGGGTTTCCTGCTTGAGTTCGAGGTAGTAGAGGACGATTTGCTCGAGTGTTTCGCCGGTGGAGGAGAAGAGGTGGAGGTCGAGGGCTTCTTCGAGGAGGGTGGCGAGCTCGTCGACGCGGTGCTGTGCTAGTTCGAGGGAGGGTTTGGCGCAGGAGAGCTGGAGCTGGATTTCGCAATTTCCGGCGAGGATGGTGGTTTCGACGTCTTTATAGGTGGTGTAGATGGGGGCGAGGAGGGCGTCGGCGGTGGACTCGGGAATCATGGTCGCTTTAAGGACGCGACGGGCAATGTGGCGGACGGGGAGGAGTTCGCGGAGCCGGGGGATGCACTGGTCGGCGAAGAGTGGTTTGCATTCGCTGGGGGGGCCGGGGACGAGCATGATGAGCTTGCGATGACCGGCAAACTTGGTATCAAGCCAGAGGCCGGGGGCGGTGCCGTTGGCGTTGGGGAGGACTTTGGCGCCCTCGATGATGTCGGCCTGTTTGAGGTTGTTGTCGGTCATGAGGATGCGGCGCGAGGCAAAGCGGGCGGCGAGGGCGGCGACGATTTTGCCGTCGCGATGGACGGTGACGCCGAGGGCTTCGGCGACGGCTTCGCGGGAGAGGTCGTCTTCGGTGGGTCCGAGGCCGCCCATGACGGCGAGGATGTCGGCGCGGCTGAGGGCGGTGCGGACGGCGGAGACGAGGTCGCGCTGGCGGTCGCCGACGATGGTTTTGAAGGCGACCTGGATGCCGATTTCGTTGAGTTTTTCAGTGAGAAAGAGCGAGTTGGTGTCTTGCCGCCAGGGGGTGAGGAGCTCGGAGCCGACGGCGATGATTTCGCATTTCATAGAGGGAGGGGTCAGGGGTCAGGGGTCAGAAATCAGGGGTCAGTTGATTGTTGAGCGAAACAAGTCGGTTTGGGCGAAGTGAATCTTTTGCTTCTCCAGTATGAGTGGTGATGGACTGTATCGCCAACTGCGGACTGATCGTCGTGTCTGTGGGTTCAACAGTCAGAGAGTGCAATATAGCAAATATCCAATACGTAGAAAAGAATCCGCAAAGGTAATCGAGTGCAGTGATGAGCCAATAGATTCCCGGATTCTCTGAGCGGCGTATCGAGACAAAGCGCAATCCTGTTTTTCGGGTACGCGTACCAGATACGGCCACGCCCAAAAAGGCGATTGTGAGGATTTTTGCGCCAAAGGGAGATGCTTGATTTGATATTGAACTATTGGCAATCGAAAAGGCCAGCAATTCTCAATTCAGAAAAGTCGGAGGCCTTCTACGCCTAAGTCTACATCGTAGACGGCTTCATTGGTGGCGAGGACGGCGGTGCCGAGGGGGGAGAAGGCGAGGCCTACGAGGTTGTATCCGGCGACGACGAGCTCTGCATTGCCCTGGGGAGTGATGCGGACGATGCCGCGCTGCCCGTGGAGGCTGGCGGCGACGTAGACGTTGAGGTCGGCGTCGAGGGCGAGGCCCTGGGGTCGGCCGAGGCCACGGAACCAGGGGGTGATGGCTCCTTCGCGATCGATGGCCCAGACGCAGTCATTGGGGGAGAGGGACGGGGCGGTGACGAAGAGGGTGCCATCGGCGGCGACGGCGAGGTGGTAGGCGGCGGCGCTTGGTTCGAGGGTGGCGTGGACGAAGATTTGGGGAGTGCCGCCGGAGAGTGCCGGAGCGATTTTGAAGATGGTGCCGGAGCGGTCTCCTACGAAGAGATTGCCATCGCGGTCAAAGGCGGCACCGGTGGCGACGCCCATGCCTTCTGCGTAGACGGTGGATTCGCCGCCGGCGTCGATGCGGTAGACGGTGCCCTCGGCGCGGGAGGTGACGTAGAGCTGGCCGTCGGGGTCAAAGGCGAGGCCGGTGGGGTTGAGGATGCCGCTGACGAAGGGGGTTCCGAGGCGGTCGGGGCTGATGCGGACGATGGAGACGGGGGTCTGCTTGCCGCGCGGGCCGCTGATGGTGGCAAAGGTCATGCCGGAGCGGCTGACGACGGGGCTGGTGACGGGGTGGAGTCCGTCGGAGAGTTCGCGGGCGACGCGGAGGGGGATGGTGTTGCTGGCGCCGTCGGGGTTGCGGACCTCGATGAGGCCGGTGGTGGCGCGTTCGGGGACACGGAAGCCGATGCGGCTGTCGCGGCACATGAGGAGGTTTGCGGCGAGGCCATCGACGAGGACGGTGGGGACGGTGAGGGCGCGGGGACCGAGGTAGTGGCCGCGGAGTTCAACGTCGGCTCCGGGCAGGGCCGCGGCGGGGAAGACGCTGTCGACTACGGGCGGGAGGAGGATTTGTCTGGCAAGCCTGGGCATTGGGGGTTTTCCTGTGCGGCTCGGTCTGGTGGACTAGATCCAGCGATTGATGAGCAAGAGTACAGCCCCAGCATACAACCCTGCGGCTACGTCATCGAAGACGATGCCCCAGCCTTCGGGGAGTTTTTCCAGATTGCGGACGGGGAAGGGCTTCCAGATGTCGAAGATGCGGAAGAGGACGAGGGCGGCGAGGATGTGCTGCCAGTCGGGGCGGGGAATGGCGGCGAGCAGGGTGATCCAGACGCCGGCGACTTCGTCGATGACGACGAAGCCGGGGTCTTTGCGACCGGATTCGCGGGCGGCGATGGTGGCGGCGGGGACGCCGAGGGCGATGGAGACGATGATGCCGCTGAGGGTGAGGATGAGAAGTACGATCTGCGCTGGGCCGACGAAGTAGCTATGCCGCGGATAGACGAAATAGACAGCCGCCGAGAAGAGGAGGGTAGCGGCGATGGAGCCCCAGGTGCCGGGGCCGGGTTTGCCGAAGCCTGCGCCGAAGAAGGTGGCGACGGTCCAGGCCCAGAGGGTCTTTTTACGGGCGCGGAAGGCGCAGGTGGGCGCGTCGGGCCAGCCGCCTTTGGCTGCGAGGGCCTGGGCGCGAGCGATGGCTTCGGGCGAGAGATTATCGCTCACGGTTGTCGCTCACGGTTGTACTCTGCGATGTCTTCGAGGCTGGTTTCGAGGACTTCGGGGTCGAGGACGGGCGAGCTGATCTTATAGACGCCCATGGCCCACTTGCCGAGGTCGATGAGGCGGCAGCGGTCACTGCAGAAGGGGAAGTCTTCGTTCGACGCGAGGACGGTCTTTTTGCAGGTGGGGCAGCTGAGTTTGAGTTTGGGCGGTTTGGGCATTGGGGTTGTCCTGCGGCTGTCTGGTTCTATTTTCGCAGTGTCGGGGGGATATGGCTAGCCTGAGTGCAAGTGTGAGTGTGACGTGAGGGAAGCAGATCCCGGGTGGGAGTAACAAAAGGGCGGGTGCAACGACAGGCGGGCTTCTGTCTTTCCCACCCGTGACCGATGGTGCTGGTCAAGGGTAGGGCACCCGCATTTGTTTTGGGGATGGAAAAGGCAGGGGCAACGGCCAGGGTGGGTTGAGATTGGTTATTCCCACCCATGCGGCAAAAACAGAGGCGCCGCAAGGGTAGGGTACCCGGCATTTGTTTTGGGGTTGGAAAGGGTGGGGGCAAAGGCCAGGGTGGGCTGAGATTGGTTATTCCCACCCATGCGGCAAAAAACAGAGGCGCCGCAAGGGTAGGGCACCCGCAGTTGTTTTGGGGTTGGAAAGGGCGGGAAGGGAATGTGAGAGTGGTTAGTGGGAGGCGTTGGCGAAGCTTTTTGCTTCGTTGTTTAGCTCATCGGCGCTGGTGGAGCGGGAGTAGAGGAGGATGCGGTAGTGGAAGGTGGTGGATTGGTCTTTTTCCAGGGTGAAGTTGAAGGGGGTGGCTTTGGGGGCGAAGATGGTTTGGCCGAGGGGGTTGGCGGCGAAGAGGCCGTAGCCCCGGGCGTGCCAGTAGGTGGGGTAGTTGGGGTTTTTGGGGTGGTCGAGGAGGGCGATTGTGGCGGTGTGCGGGCCGTCGGTTCCTGTCAAGGCGCACCAACGGGCGCGGGTGCTCCAGACGGCGTCGCCTTTGACCCCTTCGCTGGTGAGGTACTGGCCGGTGGCGGGGGTGCTGGAGGCGGGGGCGGCGGCTACCTGGGTGGGGTTGCCGTTGGAGTCGAGGAAGGTGCCGCCTTTTTCTGTGGGAGACTCCAGCCATCGGGCTACGCGCATGCCGATGAGGCCCTCTTTGTCGTCTTTGAAGATGGCGCGGTCGAGGGCTTTGAGGGTAACTTGCAGATCGATGTGGCGGGGGCCTTTGGTCCGTTCAAAGATGTAGCGGGTGGTTTGGGTGAGGATTGGCTTGTCTTCGCCTGTCACCCATGTGGATTCGACAATCAGTTCGCCGCGGTTGGGGCCGCTTTTGGTGGAGAGGATTTTGCTATGGAGGATAGTGCCCATTTTGGGGCGATTTTCTGCTGGGATGGCGTCGGAGTTGTTCCAGAAATCGAAGCCGTTGACGTTGCCGTAGTTGAACCAGAGGCCGGCGTGGTGGGGGTGGTCGACGCGTTCGTCGGGGCGGGGGGCGAGCGGGTAGCCGCGGGTGACGGTGATGCCTTGCTCGTCGATGAGGGGGTAGAGGACGGGCTTTTTGAGAGAAGTGGGCCAGATGTAGGAAGTGAAGGGCTGGCCGTCGATGGTGATGTCGACGCGGCGGTGCGCCGGGTCAGGGGTGACCTGGACGCCCTTGCCGGTGGAGGCGGCGAGGGCGGAGGTGGAGGCGAGAAGGCTGAGAGTCATGATGTTAAGCCATCTAAGCAAAGACTTTGCCTCCGGCAATGACCTGCTGGGTTTTGTCGTCGAAGGTGACTTTTTGGCCGGTCTGGATGGCGGCGACGGTCATGCAGAGGGCGACGGAGTGGCTGTAGCCGGCCTGGATGGGGGCGTTGGGGGTTTTGCGGGAGCGGACGCACTCCATCCAGTTGCGCATGTTGGCGGAGGTTTGCGGGTCGCCGCCGGTGTTGGCGCCGCTGGAGACGGCTTCGACCTTGTCGACGAGGGAGAAGCTGGGCAGGAGGTTGGGTTTCATGCTCATGGCGGCGGCTTCCGGGGCCTGGAGACCGCCCTCGGGGGTGACGCGCTGCTTGTCCATGTCGATCATGCCGGCGTTGGAGTAGTAGAGTTCGCGGACGCCGTTGGCGGAGTTGGTGAAGCGGGAGGAGTACTGGACCTGGAAGCCTTTGGAGGGGTCGTCGAGCGGGCCGTAGTCGAAGACGGCGGTCATGGTGTCCCAGTTCTGTCGGCCGTCTTTCCAGAGGTAGATGCCGCCGTTGGCGACGACGGAGCGGGGGTGGGGGTATCCGCTGAACCAGTGGACGGTATCGATCTGGTGGACGAGCCATTGGTCGGGGATGCCGGAGGAGTAGGGCCAGAAGAGGCGAAATTCGAGGTATTTGCGGGGGTCGAATGCTTCGTAGGGACGGTTGAGGAGGTAGCGCTTCCAGTCGGTGTCCTGCTCTTTCAAGAGGGGGACGACGTCGGGGCGACGCCAGCGGCCGGGCTGGTTGACGTTCCATGTCATCTCGACCATGACGATGTCGCCGAATTTACCGGACTGGATGTATTCAGCGGCTTTTTGGTAGCTGGGGGTGGAGCGGCGCTGGGTGCCGATCTGGACGATCTTTCCGGTGGACTGCACGGCGGCGAGGAACTTGCGGGCGTCGTCCATGGTGTGGGCGGTGGGTTTTTCGACGTAGGCGTCGCGACCGGCCTGGACCGCTTCTACGCCGTGGAGGGCGTGCTGGAAGTCGGCGGTGGCGATGAGGACGGCGTCGATGTCTTTGCGGGCGTAGAGTTCGTCGTTGTTGCGGAGGGTGGCGATGGGGTTGCCGGAGGCTTTCTGGAGGAGGGCGGCGCCTTCTTCGCGGCGGCGGTTCCAGAGGTCACTGACGGCGGCGAACTCGAAATTCATCGCTTTGGCGTGTTCCTGGAAGGCGGGGATGAGGGAGCTTTTCATGCGGTCTCCGCAGCCGATGACGCCGACGCGGACGCGGTCGTTCGAGCCGAGGATGGCGGCGTAGCTGCGGGCGGAGGAGGCGAGGGCGGTGGCGGCGAGGGTTGCGGTGCCGGCCTTGAGGAAGCTTCTGCGATTGGTGGTGGCTGGGGACATGGAATGTTCCTCCGCGGGATGGGGAATTGGGGGGCTTGGTGGCCCTGGGAGTTGTGCAGGATCATGGTCGAGCCGGGGGGTGTTTGGAGTCAAGCGGGGAGTTGCAGCGAGGAGTAACCGGTGGGCATTGGTGCTTTCCACCCTAGCCGCAAAAAACGAAGGCGTGGCGAGGGTGGGGGACCCGGATTCGTGGTGATTGCGGGATTTATCAAACCTGGGTGGGGGTTGGGGCGGCGGTCATGATGCCGGGTGCGGTGGGGTACCAGATGGCTTTGAGGATGCGGAGGCCATCGCTGGAGGGTATAGGGAGGAGGTTGATGATGCCGAGAAGGAGGTTGCAGAGGGCGAGTTGGGCGCCGTATTGGGGGAGGAAGAGGAAGGGTATGACGAGAAGGAGATTCATGGCGGGACCGGCGGCTGCGATGAGGATTTCGTGGCGGCGGCGGGTGGCGTAGGCGCGGCGGGTGTAGGCACCGGCGAAGGCGAGGCCGAATTCGCGAACGGGGACGCGGAAGTAGAGGGCGGCGAGGATGTGGCCTGCTTCGTGGAGGAGGAGGCTGGCGAGAAGGAGAGCGCCGATGGGAAGGGCGAGGGTAAGGCCAGCGATACGGAAGGCTGTCACGGCGCAGAAGACTGGGATGAGCCAGCCGTTGCTGTGGATGCGGAAGGGAACCTTGAGGGGGGTCATGGTGTCTCCGATTGGGACGATCGTACGGGTATTGGCGGCGATTTTGAGTGCGAAACAGGGCAGGGGTTACCAATGACCGCTGGCGCATCAAATTAAATTTTGCGGGTAACCGGGCCGGGGTGCGATGGGGTAACTTTGCTGTGAACTTTAGGGCTGAGGTGGGGTAATGGGCGGAGTCGTGATGGTGAGGCAGATTGAAAGGCGGAGGCGGGATTCAGTATTCTGTAGGGGAGATGCCTTTTCCTATACGAGTATGTGCAGTTTGTGGTGACGAGTTTGAGTTAAAGCCGGATAAGCCGGGGTTTGCGAACCGCTGCCTGGAATGCAGCGCGGAGGACGCGGAAGGGCCTGCGACCGGGCACAAGCTGAGCGCGGAAGAGCGCAAGGCGGAGGCGGAGGCGAACGAGGCGCGGCGGAAGGCGATACGGGATCTGCTTTACCGGAAAGACAGCTAGGGAGAATTGTCCAAAAGGAAAGGGCCGTTGCGGAGGGAGTGAATTCCCGACCCGCAGCGGCCCATTTGATTTGCGCGCGAGGCTATTTGCCTACGGTGAGGATGGCGAAGGAGCCGGGAACCATGGGAGGGCGGCCGGGGCGTTCGCCGGGTGCGGCTGGGGGTGGCGGGGGGCCGAATTCGGCGTAGATGAGCAGGATGTGGTTGGTTTTGGCATCGAGGGTGAGGGTTTTGGCGCGGGGTTTGGTGGCTACGGTCTGCTCGACGGAGAATTTGGTGGGGCTCCCTTCTTTGACGATTGTGAGGGAGCCGTCTCCCTGGGAACTGAAGACTTCCTGGGTTTTGGGATTGAAGAGCGCGCCGTCGGTGCCGCTGCCGATGGGGAGAGTGGAGAGGATTTTGCCGTCGGCGGCGCTGAGGATGACCATGGCCTGGGGATCGCGGCAAGTGCTGAAGAGGATGTTGTTTTTGACATCGATGGCGAGGCCGGCGCAGGTGCCACCCTTTCCGGCGAGGTCGTAATGGGCAGTGACGGTGAGAGTTTTTGCGTCGATGACGGCGATGTTGGCTTTGTCTTCAATATCGACGTAGATGTGGCCTTTGCCGTCGGTGGCGGCCTGCTCGGGCGCGCCGCCGAGATCAATGGTGCCGACGATGGTGCCGTCAGCGGCGTTGATGACGGTGGCGTTGGGGGCGCGGTGGCTGAAGACGTAGATGCGGCCATTGAATGGGTCAGCGAGGATGCCGTCGGGGCCGCCGTCAACGTCGATGGTCTTGATGGGGGCGAGGGATTTCGAATCCCACATGGCGACGGGCTTGCTGGTGGCGAAGGCGTGGTGGGATTTCTGGTCAACGGCGACGCCGCGGGCGCTGGTGTTGGCGATGGTGCCAGCAGACTTGAGTGTGTCGAGATCGAAGACCTGGACGAGGCCGGGCGCAGTGGCGGAGGCGCCTCCGCGGGGGATGTAGAGTTTGCGGGCGATGGGGTCGGCGTAGACGTAGTCAAAGCCGCCTTCTCCGCCGACTTTGGTGTCGCTGAGGATTTTGTAGGGGCCGGGGGTGGTCACGGGGGCCGCAGTCGTCTGGGCGGGGGTGGGCTGGGAATGGAGTGCCAGCTGCGTCAAGGCAGCGAGAAGGGCGACAGTGAGAAACGGCGTAGAGCGATGCATTGGAGTTCTCCCGATGATCAGTGAATCATAGTACGGGGGTGCATTGGGGGAGTTTGGTGAATTTCTGTTCATGCGCACGCAGCGTTGGAGAGGGGCGGGAGAAGCAGTAAGCTGGAGATATGTTTACTGGGATTATTGAGCGGACGGGAACGATTGTTTCCCTGGTGGATCTGGGCGGGGTAAGGCGGCTGACGGTGGCTGCAGCGGAGTTGGCGGGGCGGCTGCGCGAGGGAGATTCGCTGGCGGTGTCGGGGGTCTGTTTGACGGCGCTAGAGGTGGAGCCGGAGTTTTTTCATGCGGATCTGGCGGAGGAGACGCTGAAGAAGACTTCGCTGGGAGAGCTGGCGGCGGGGTCTCTGACAAATCTGGAGCTGCCGACGGCGGCGGGCGCTCCGCTGGGCGGGCATGTGGTGCAGGGGCATGTGGATGGTGTGGGCGAGATTGTTTCGCTGGAGCCGGTAGTGGCTCGTGACAGCTCTCATTTCGACGAAAAGACCACGGACTGGACGCTGAAGGTGCGGGTGCCGGAGCATACGCGCAAGTGGATTGTCGAGAAGGGGTCGGTGGCGATTGAGGGGATTTCGCTGACGGTTGCGGAGTGGGATGGGGAGGTTGTGACCATCGCGATTTTGCCGCTGACGTATTGGCGGACGAATCTGCACAAGCTTGCGGCGGGTGCGGCGGTGAATGTGGAGGCGGATGTGCTGATGAAGCTGGCGGTGAGTCGGATGGAGGCGGATCCGGCACCGGAGTTTGAGATTACCGAGGCATGGATGGTGGCGAACGGGTACTAGCTGTGGTGGCCGGACTTTGGTCGGTCAATCTCCTTTTGAACAAGCCTTGCGACCGCCGACATTGAGCTCTGCGGATTGTCACGCCGTAGAAGCCTGTCGGTTCGATGTTGGATCACTTTTGTACATTCGGGCTCGGTGAGGATGTAGAAGAGCCCTCTCTCGGATGGTGTCGAAGACCAAATCGGCAACCTGGAGAGGCGTGATGCTGGCTTCGATGGCGACCTTGAATGCAGCCAGACCGGCTTGCATTGGGGGGGGACAGCGGGACAGGGTCATTCTGCAAACCGGTGGGTCGATTGCGCTCCGCGTCGGTGATATTCGCGACTTTATGCTGGAAAATCCTGCATGGGGCAACTCCTGGATGGCATTGGACGTTGAGGCTCTGGCGAGGGTGCTTTCTGGCATTAAAAATCAAGCCGGGCACCGGTGAAAAGGCGATTTGACCTGTTGGTTGGCTGGGCTGCAGGGGGCAGCGATTGAGAAGCAGTCTGAATAGCTCGCGATGAGTGACAAACCGGATTTCATTGACAGAATTGCTAGACCGGAGTTACCTTACGGCTAATTTTTTTCCGGCTCGTTTGAGTGTGTTCGCGCTACCGGGCTGACAAGTTCAGCCGAGAAGGATGTGCCTGTGTCCATCGCTAAAGATGTTGATGTGAGTTTGAAGATCTATGATGCCGTCAAGAATGCGTTGACGCTCGGCCCTGAAAAGCAGACGGAAGAATTTGCCGATAAATATGCGCATTTTGCCGTGAAGGTGTATCAGTACATCAAGGACAGTCCGGAGTTGAATACGGCGCTGTCAGGGGCGAAGACGACGTACGACGCGCTGAGTGGCGGGGCTGGTTACAGTTCTGCGATGGTGCAGGCGTCACGCGCCGCGGGGATGGATATGGCGCAGTCGGCGAGCCGGTTTACCAGCTACGGTTCGTTTGCGGCGGGCGGGGTGATCGGAGCGTTTATTGACTCCATGGCGGGGGTGGCGAAGGCCCTGCATATTGAGATGAACGCGTGCGCGCTGGCGGTGACGAAGGTCGTGATCGATGTGCTGGCGGGAATTGCGCTGGTCGGCTCCGAGGTGGGGGTGATTCCTGGAGCATTGCTGCTGCTGTCAACGGCTGCGGATGGGAAAGACGCGTATATGGCTTGCCGGCCTGCGCGATAACCGAGTTGCGGCGCTACGGTTTTGTTATTGGCTTTGGCGTGTCGAGTTTTGGTGGGTCGAGTTTTGGTGGGTCTGGCTTTGGAGGATCTAAAACGAATTCGTCGCCGGTGCGGGTGAGGATGAGTTCGCGCTGGTGCTGGAGGGCTTTCAGCTGGCTGCTGGCATCTATATATTGCTGTTTTTCTTCGGGAGTGAGTTCACTTCCCTTCTTATCGAATGCGTCTACCTGGGCGGCGAGGAGGGCGATGGCTCGATCAATCAGGACAGGGTGGATGAAGGGTGCGGAGTCTTTGCCGCGCTGGATCTGGTTGCGATTGTTTTCCTGCCAGGCTGGGTAGATGCCGACGCTGCCCAACTCCACGCGCTTGCCGGCGGGGCCGTAGTCTTTTTGCACGGCGGCGAAGCGGACGACGAGGGACTGGCGCGGTTCGCCGTCTTTGTCGGGCATGAGGCCATCGATGTAGGTGCGTGACTGGTTGGAGAGGAAGTTGCCGAGGGAGTAGAAGATGACGGTGGAGCGGCCGTCTGGGGTGAGGTAGGTTTCGACGGGCTGGAGGACGTGGGGGTGGTGGCCGATGAGGACGGAGGCGCCTGAATCCATGAGCTTGTGGGCGAGTTCGGTGTCTTCGGGGCGGGGCGCGGGGGCGTATTCGGTACCCCAGTGGATGGAGAGAACGAGGAAGTCGCACTGGGCGCGGGCGGCTTTGACGGCCTCGATGAGCTGGGTTTGGTCCAAGCCTGGAGCGCCGCCGGAGTCGTTGGGGTAGGGTAAGAAATTCACATGCGGCTGGGCATCTCCAGAGTCTGGTTTGTCGGGATTCTTGTTGCCGTTGAGCCAGCGGGTCATACCGAGGACGCCGATTTTGAGGCCATTCTTATCGATGATGACGGGTTTCCATGCGTCCTGGGCTGAGTCGCCGCTGCCGGCGAAGAGGAGGCCCTGTTCGGTGAGGTGCTGGCGGGTTTCGGCGAAGCCGGCCCAGCCCTGGTCCATGACGTGGTTGTTGGCGAAGGAGACGATTTTGATGCCGCTGGCCTTGAGGGATTCGAGGAGGGCGATGGGGGCGTCGAAGAGAAAGGGTTTGGAGCCGTGGGAGTGGGCAGGGGCGACGGGAGTTTCGAGGTTGACGAAGCCGAAATCGGCAGACTGGAAGAGGTCGGCGGTGGAGGCGAAGAGGGCGTCCCAGCCATTGTGATTGGTTTCGGATTTGTGGGCGGTGGCGGAGAGGACGACGGGTTGGTGGGGTATGACGTCTCCGGCGGCGACGAAGGTGATGCGGGCAGTTTCTCGGGGCCAGGTAGCGGAGAGGACACGGGTGGTGCCGTTGTGGAAGGTGCCGAACAGAGCGACGGCAGCCGCGCCGAGGAGTACACCGAGCAGCAGGGTGGTGGCGGCGAGCCATGCTGGGCGCGAGACGAAATGGGGGAGGCTTGGCTTCTTCATGGGCTGTCTGCTTTGGACGGTTACCGGGGACGGTGGAGGAACGGAATCAGGATACACGGAGCGCGATGAGGGCGTGATTGGGGAGGGGCGATGTGGGCCGGTGGTAGGATAAAAGTGGTCGTTCTGAGTGGTCAAAACGAGTGAGGTGCGGGATGGAGACAATACCGGCATCGGCGGCGAAGACGCATTTTTTACGGATTCTTGACCGTGTGGAGCGGGGCGAGACGGTGGTGATTACGCGGCATGGGAAGGCGATTGCGCGGATTTCGCCACAGGAAAGTGACAGAAGCGAGCGGATTGCACGAGCGAAAGCCAACATTTTGGCGATTCGTGAGCGTACCAAGCCGGTATCGCTCGAAGAAATTCTGAGTGCTCGGGACGAAGGACGACGCTGAAGGGGCAGATATGGCTTTTGTTCTGGATGCCTCGGTGACGGCGGTTTGGGCCTTTTGCGACGAGCAACAGCCTGTCGCAGACTCAGCTTTTCGGGCGCTCGACCACGAGCAGGCGTGGGTGCCGACGCTATGGTGGTACGAGATCCGAAACATTTTGCTCGTCAATGAACGGCGTAACCGCATTACGGTGGCGGAATCGACCCAGTTTTTGATCGATATGGACAACTTTCCGATCTTCGTCGATGAAGAGCGAGAGCCTGGCGGGCTGTTTGAGTTGGCCAGACTCTATTCCCTGACCGTGCATGACGCGGCGTACCTGGAGCTAGCGATGCGGAAGCGGGTGCCGTTGGCGACCTTGGACAAAGCACTACGATTGGCGGCTGAGGCGGCCGGTGTGGCGCTGCTGAGTTGATGTGCGAATCGCGGCTGGATTCGAGAAATCGTTGCTTTTGAGCGTGTGCGGGGGGTGGCGCGTCCATCTGCTCAGGGATTGGTGCGACCTGAGTTGCTGCAACTGATAACCTTTCGAGAGAACGGCATGGGAGAGCATGGCTGAGTTTGTCATCAAGCTGGCGGATGAGCGGGGGAAGGTGCAGGAGCAGACGCACTCGGCTGCCTCGGCGGATGAGCTGCGCCACCGGTTTATTCAGAGTGGATACCACGTATTTTCGGTGAAACCGAAGGGTGGGATTGGCGGTATTGGCGGCGGCAAAAAGAAGACCAAGCTGGAGCCATTTCTGATTTTCAATCAGCAGTTTTTGACGCTGGTGAAGGCCGGATTGCCGATCCACGGGTCGCTGGAGATGCTGGCGAAAAACCAGAAGAATCTTCATTTTGCCGAGCAACTGGTGAATGTGACGGATCGGGTGAAGGCGGGGGAGAGCCTCTCAGTGGCATTTGAGGCGCAGGGCGGTTTTCCGATGATGTATACGACGACGCTGCTGGCCGGGGAGCGGAGCGGCAATCTGCAGGAAGTGCTGGAACGGTTTGTGAGCTTTCAGAAGATCTCACTGACGTTTCGGAAGAAGCTGATTACGTCGCTGATTTATCCGTGCGTGCTGGTGTTTTTTGTGACGGGGCTACTGGCGTTTCTGATTACGTATGTGGTGCCGAGCTTTGCGACGCTGTATGACCAGATGGGGGGAACGCTGCCCTGGATTACGACTTCGCTGCTGAACTTTGGCGTGGGTGCGCAGCGGAACGGGCCGTATGTACTGGCGGCGGTGGCGCTGGTGGGTTATGGGCTGAACCGGTACGCGAAGACGGCGAAGGGGCGGGACCGGGTAGACGGAATTCGGATAGGGATGCCTATCCTGGGGACGATCTGGACCAAGTACCAGGTGGCGCTGTTTGGGCGTACGCTTTCGACGCTGCTGATGGGCGGGTTGCCGCTGGTGCCTTCACTGGAGACGGCGGCGAAGTCGATTTCTTCGGCGCGGATTGCGCAGGCGGTGTTTTCGTCGATCACGCTGGTGCGTGAGGGCAAGAGCCTGGCTTCAGCGCTGGTGACGACGAAGGTATTTCCGGGCGTGGCGACGGAGATGATTGCTGTGGGCGAGCAGACGGGAGCGCTGCCGCAGATGTTGAATTCTGTATCTGAGTTTTTTGAGGAAGATGTGGACGCTTCGCTGACGCGGGCGATGGCGTTGATTGAGCCGATCTTGCTGCTGGTGATGGGCGTGGCGGTGGTGGTGATTTTGATTGCGCTCTATCTGCCTATTTTTTCGCTGGGGCAGGTTCAACAGCTACAGAGATAGTGTGAGTGTGAAAGACAGTGTGAGTGTGGAGTGTGGAGTGTGAAAGGCAACTGCAATGACGGTGTGGAGTTTGAAAAGTAACGTCACCACTGGGACAGATGCAGCAGTTGCAGAGTTAGTGTGAAAAACAGTGTGAGTGTGAGTGTGAAGTGTGAGTGTGAAAGACAGATTGGTTGAGGTTGGGGAGAGTATTTGAATGGCGAAGTCCTATCGAGATCTGATCGTTTGGCAAAAGGGGATTCAGTTGACGGTGCTGATCTACCAGTTAACGAGCGGATTTCCGAAGGAAGAGTTGTATGGGTTGACTGGCCAAATGAGACGCGCTGCGGTATCGATTCCAAGCAATATTGCTGAGGGAGCCGGGCGACTCAATACTCCGGAATATAAGCAGTTTCTTGGAGTGGCGCGAGGCTCAAGCTTTGAATTATCCACTCAATTAGTGATCGCAAAGGAACTTGGTTTTGGAGATGCAGCACAGCGAGAGCAGGCAGAGAACCTATCCCAGGAAGTTGGGCGAATGATCTTCGCAACGATAAGCACGTTGAAAGGCAAAGTTTGAAGTGCCGAATTTGAAGCAGGATTGGCAACATGTGCCTTTCACACTTCACACTCCACACTTCACACTCAAGGGTTTGTTATGGCGGATGCGGCGGTAGTTACCAGCCCGAATGGGGCGGGGCAGTTTGGACAGATCGATGAGCGGGCGGCGGCGGAGCAGATGGCTCGGCGGTACCGGGCGGAGTTTGCTGACTTGAAGAATTTCAAGATCCAGCATGACTTGTTGCGGACAGTGCCGGTGGAGTTGATGTTCCGGTTTAACTTTGTGCCGCTGGAGCTGCTGGATGATGTGCTGGTGATTGCGGTTTCTGACCCGTCGAAGCTGATGGTGCTGGATGAGATTGCAGGGTTGCTGGGACACCGGATTGAGCCGCGGGTGGCGACGCTGTCGCAGATTACTGACCTCCTGAAGAAGACGGAGCAGTCGCAGCGGGTACTCGATGAGGCGAGCGAGGGACTGACCTTTGACGTTTTGACCGGGGACGAAAACACCGACGAGAACATTTCAATTGAGAAGCTGGCGGGCGACGAGGACCTGAGCCCGATTATCCGTCTGGTGGATACGACGATTTTTACGGCGCTGGAGCGGCGCGCTTCGGACGTGCATATTGAGACGTACGACGATTCGCTGATTGTGAAGTACCGCATTGACGGGGTGTTGCAGCCGGCGATGGCTCCCATTGCGCGGGAGCATCACCAGACGATTTTGTCGCGTATCAAAATCATGAGCGAGCTGGACATTGCCGAGCGGCGGGTGCCGCAGGATGGCCGGTTCAGGGTGCGGTACAAGGGGCGGCTGATTGATTTTCGTGTGTCGATCATGCCGACGGTGCATGGCGAGAATGCGGTGCTGCGTGTGCTGGACAAAGAGTCAATGTCGGAGAAGTTTCGCAATCTGACGCTCGAGGTGGTGGGCTTTGAGGAGAACGATCTGCGGCGGTTTCGGCGGTATATTCGCGAGCCGTACGGGATGGTGCTGGTGACGGGGCCGACGGGATCGGGCAAAACGACGACCTTGTATGCGGCGCTGAACGAAATCAAGTCCGACGAGGAAAAGATCATCACCATCGAAGACCCGGTGGAGTACCAGATTCGCGGGATTACGCAGATTCCGGTGAACGAGAAGAAGGGGCTGACGTTTGCGCGCGGGTTGCGGTCGATTCTGAGGCATGACCCGGACAAGATCCTGGTGGGCGAAATCCGCGATGCAGAGACGGCGCAGATTGCGATCAACTCTGCGCTGACAGGGCATCTGGTGTTTACGACTGTCCACGCGAATAATGTCGTGGACGTGCTGGGGCGGTTCCTTAATATGGGCGTGGAGGCGTACAACTTTGTTTCGGCGCTGAACTGCATCCTGGCCCAGCGACTGGTAAGGACGATCTGTGACCATTGCGCGTATACGACGAAACATCCTGAAGAGCTGCTCGTGATTAGCGGGCTGGACCCGGCGGAGTGGCGGGATTTTGAATTTCGCGAGGGCGCGGGGTGTATTGAGTGCGGAGGGACGGGGTACCGGGGACGGACGGCGATTCACGAGCTGCTGGATTTGACGGACCCGATTCGCGAGCTGATTTTGGACAAGAAGCCGACGTCGGAGGTGCGAAAGCAGGCGCAGAAGGAAGGTATGAGCTTTTTGCGAGAGTCGGCGCTGGACCGGGTGCGGCGTGGGTTTACGACGCTGAAGGAGATTAACAAGGTTACGTTTATTGAGGCTTCGCGGTGAGGCAAAGGCAGGGGTCAGGGATCAGGGGTCAGGGGTCAGGGGACAGGGAACAGGATTTGAGATGAGGTTTTTGTGGCGGGATTGAAGTTGGCGGTGCCGAAGTTGGTGGTGTCGGGGGGAAGGCCGGCGGCGGCTTGCGAGATTACGCAGGCGGGGGTGATGGCGGCTGCAACTCCTGGTGCAGGGCAGGCGGCGGTGTATGCGGCTGAGGCGTTGGCCTGGGGGGTGGTCGCACCGGGGCTTGCGGAGGCGAACCTGACCAATCCCGGGGCGGTGACGGCGGCGTTGAAGGCGGCGCTGGGGCAGGTGCAACCTCGGGTCAAAGCGGTGACGGTGGTGGTGCCGGACTCTGCGGTGCGGGTGTTTGTGCTGGATTTTGACACGATGCCGACGCGGCAGGATGAGGCGCTGCCGGTGCTGCGGTTTCGCCTGCGGAAGTCGGTGCCGTTTGACGTGGAGCATGCAGGGATCAGCTACCAGGTGCTGAGTGAGGGTTCGGCGCGGCTGGAGACGCAGTGGAAGGTGCTGGCGGCGGTAATGCCGGGGCCGGTGCTGGCGGAGTATGAGGCGGTGGTACGCGCGGCGGGGTATGAGCCGGGGGTAGTCTTGCCGGCGAGCCTGGCGGTGCTGGCGGCAATTGGCGGCACGGATAGCCAGGAGGCGGTGCTGGTGGTGCATCTGAGCCAGCAGGCGCTGACGACTTCGATCGTGTCGGGCAACGATGTATTGCTGTACCGGACTGTGGAGTTGCCGCAGGAGTCAGGCCCTCGCCAGGTGGAGGTGCAGCGGGCGGTGGCGGTGGCGGCGGCCTTCTTTGAGGATCAGCTGCATGTGAGGCCGCGGCGGATTCTGTATTCAGGGGTGGTGACGGCGCGGGAGTTTGCGGCGCTGGTCAAGGATGAGGATCTCGAGATGGTGGAGATGGCGGGGCGGCCCGATGTTGGGTTTGCTTCGACGCTGGGAAACCACTCGGTGGCGGCGGTGACGGGGGCTTTGGTGGGGACGAACTGACGCCCCACGGCGCAAGACCTGTCCGTGGGCGCCCCATTGAAGTTCGATTTCTCGGTTTGGTGCGGCTGTCAGTGTGAGTGTGAAGTGTGAGTGTGAAGTGCGAAAGCAGGTGCTTCACTTTGCTCAGGATGACAAATCAGGGTTGGGATGACGGGAATCATAGGACGCGATGAAGATTTCACTTAACTTGGCGACTCGGCCTTATGCCGATCAGGGACCGGCGCTGAAGCGATTGCGCGTGGGGATGGCGGTGTTGGTGGTGGTGCTGGCGGGTCTGAGCTGGGGGCTGCTGCATTTTCACGAGGCGGCACAGCGCATGGCGGCCCAGGAAGATACGCTGAAGCAGGCGATTGCCGGGGTGCGCCGGGAGGAGCAGGGCTACCAGGCGCAGATGCAGCAACCGGCCAACGCCAAGGTGCTGACGCAGGCTGGCTTTTTGAACGAGCTGTTTGCGGAGAAGTCGTTCAGCTGGACGGCGGCGATGGAGGACCTGGAGCGGGTATTGCCGGCGGGGGTGCAGGTGACGGCGATTGAGCCGGCGCGAGGCAAGGATGGTCGGTTGACGCTGCGGCTGCGGGTGTCAGGATTGCGCGAGCGGTCGGTGGCGATGGTGCGGAATATGGAGCATTCAAAGCGGTTTGGCTCTCCTAGAATCGCGGGAGAGAATGCGGAGAATGCCAGTGCGCAGGGAGATTTGCAGCCGGTGAAGGACGCGGGACGGGTGAGCTTTGACGTGTTGGCGGAATATAACCCTGCGACATTGGAGGAGCGGAAGGCGGAGATTGCGGCACAGGAGCATGTGACCTCGAGGCAGGACGGACAGGGTGGGAAAGGGGGGCGGCCGGGTTACGTGACGCCGAATCCGCAGCCGAAGCCAAATGGACGGCCTGTGGCGCCGGCGGTCGCGGTACCGATGCCTCGCCGTATGCCTCAGGGCAACGGACAAACAGGAGCGCGGGCTGGAGCGCGGGCGGTTTCGCCGCTGCAGGGTGTGCCGATTGGGGTAGACCTGAACGGGCTGAAGAATCATGAGGGGAACCGATTCAGGCCGGGCCAGGTACCCCCGACGGGGACGGTGCCGATACCGGGGCCAGGGCCAGGGCAGATACCGGGTCAGCAGGGAGGGCCGCAATGAGCAGGATTTCCATGGTGCGGGAGCGGCTTTTGTCGCCGGTTGGATTGCACGCGATTGGTTTTGGCGTGTTGGCGGTAGCGACGATATTGCTGGGCGTGCGGGTCGGGCTGGATTGGCGGGCGACGAGCAGCAGCAATGTGGATGCGGTGGCTTCGCGGAAGGCGGAGTTGCGGACGCTCGAGATCCAGACGACTCCGCTGCGGGGCCTGGATGCGAAGGTGGCGCTGTCGCGGCAGCAGATCGATGATTTTTACCAGAAGCGAGTGCCGCCGAGCTATTCGGCGATTCTGGAGCAGTTGGGCGTGCTTTCGGCCAAAGGGCCAGTGCGGTTGACGCGGGTGCAGTATACGCAGGCGCTGGGCGCGGGGGATTTGACTGAGATTCGCATGGACGCGGGGTTGAGCGGGGACTATGGAGCGATCATGCGGTTTGTGAATGGGCTGGAGCGAAGCCAGACATTTTTTGTGGTGCGGGCAATGGCGTTGACGGGGCAGCAGAGCGGTACGGTGAATTTGCGGTTGCAGTTTTCGACGTGGCTGCGACCGGCGGATGCGGCGGCGAGCGGGTTGCCGGTGGATGGGGCGACGTCAAGCGTTCCCGATGCTGCAGACAACACTCCGGCTGGGGAGGGACGATAGCGATGGCTCTGAAGCTGGGTGCGGAAAACAAGCGGAATGTGGTGATTGCGGGCGGGTTGGTGTGCGTGGTGGCATATCTGGGGCTGACGATGTTGACGAGTGGGCCTGCGACTCCTGCGCCAACTGCGGGGAAGCCAGCGACGATTACCAATACGACTCGGGCGGCGGCGGGGACAGGTTCGGCAGGTCGGATGACGATTTCTTCAAATCGAGGGCCGGGTGGTGCGGTGGCCGGAGTGGCTCCTTCTGGGCCGGCGGCGCGGCAGGTACCTGGAACCGGGCTCGATCCGGCGCTGCACCTGGAGCGGTTGGCGCTGAGCGAGTCAATTGACTATGCGGGGACGGGGAGGAACATCTTCTCAATGGATTCGACGCCGATGGCGGTGGAGGAGCCGGTGGCCTCGGCGCGACCCCAGGCGACAATGCCGGTCGTCCAGGGGCCTCCGCCGGTTCCGCAGCCGCCGGCGATTGATCTGCGCTATTTTGGCTATTCCTCAACGCGGGATGGAAAGCGGGAGGCGTATTTTGTGCATGGCGAGGATATTTTCCAGGCAGCGGCGGGGGATATTGTGAATCATCGCTACAAGGTGGTAGCGGTGGATGTGCGGTCAGTGCAAGTGACGGATTTGAGCTATAACAATACGCAGACCCTGCCGCTGGTGGCGAATTGAAGCGAGTGTGAGTGTGTGAGTGTGAAGGGCTAGTGATTAGTGCCAGTGTTAGTGGTTAGTGATTCGTAGTTAGTGGGATTTGAGTAATGGGTGAGATTGTCTCCAATGCGAAGGTTGGCAGGGCTGCTTCTGGCGATGCCCGCGCAGTCCCTGGCGAGGAGGGGTACATCCTTATTGCGGTTCTGTTTTTGGTGGTGCTGGTGCTGATGGCGCTTTCAGTGGCAGCTCCGAAGGTGGCGGCGGATATTGAGCGCGACCGGGAGATTGAGCTGATGCATCGGGGGAAGCAGTATCAGCGGGCGATCCAGCTGTATTACAAGAAATTTGGGGCATATCCGCCGAATATGGAGGCGCTGGAGAAGTCGAACGAGATTCGCTTTCTGCGCAAGCGGTACAAGGACCCGGCGACGGGGAAAGACGAGTGGCACCTGATTCATTTTGGGGAGAACAAGACGCCGACGGCGATGGGCTTTTTTGGGCAGGCGATGATGGGTACTTCGCTGGCTGGAATTGGGCCGGGGGGCGCAGGGCAAAACGCAAACGGCATGGGTGCTGGAGCAGGCGGGATATTTGGCAACAGCGGGGGCGGAAGTGGCCTGGGAGGCTCGGGGTCGGGATCGATTTTTGGCAATAACGGGTTTGGTCAATCGGGCGGCAACGCTGGGGGTAATGGCGCTGGGACGGGTGTGGCGACGGACCCGAATGGAACGGGCAATAGTGGAAGTGATGGGGGCAAGGGAGCCGGCGGGGCGAATACCGGCGTGGGCGGCGCAGCGGACGGGACTGGAAATGCCGGGACTGGAAATGCCGGGGCTGGAAATGCCGGGGCGGGTGGGGCCGGGGCCGGCGACAGCAGTTCTGCGGCAGGAAACTCGTCGCTGGGAAGCAACACTGCTTCAACGTTTGGCGGGAAGACGGGGCAGACGTTTGGGGGCGGGGGCATTATCGGCGTCGAGAGTACCAGCCCGAAGGCGACGATTCTGCTGTACAAGAAGAAGCGGCATTTCAACGAGTGGGAGTTTGTTTACGACCCGCAGGCAGACCGGCAGACGGTTGGCGGAGGGTCGGTGGGCAAGTCGATGTCAGGGGCGGGGAACGGGGATGGGCCGTCGTTTGGATCGCCGGGGATGTCGGGTGGTCCGGTGAATGGGCCGGTTCAGGGGCCTGGACAGGGGCCGGGACAGGGGCCGGGACAGGGGCCGGGGTTCGGGAATCCTTCGCCACAGCCGACGCCGCCAACGCCGCAGTGAGTCCCACCCCAAGGCATTTTCCGAAGTAGTGTGAACTTGCTGACGATGGGTTCATGTTGATTTTCTTGATGAAAATCAGCTCGGCAGTTGTTGTTCTGGTCTACACCGTTTCGGAAAATATTACAGCCACAAAGACAACGACGTCGCGAGGATGGGCACCCAGAATGGTTGGATGCGGACAAAAAAGCCCACCTTCTATGAGGTGGGCTTTTTTGCGAGGAACCTGGCATGAGACCGGAACCGCTGACCCGGGAGAAAAGGCAGTTCCTTTGGGGGACTGGCCTAAGTGGTACAGGGGGGAGCTTGCAAGCCCGCTTTAGACGCTGAAGGAGGAGCCGCAACCGCAGGTGCTCTTGACGTTGGGGTTTTCGAATTTGAACCCGGCTGCTTCGAAGGTCTCTACGTAGTCGACGAGGCAGTTGTTGAGATACATCAGCGAGGTAGCGTCGATGAAGACCTTGAGGCCGTCGTAGGTGAAGACTTTATCCATCATGCCGGATTGATTTTCAAAGGCCATGGAGTACTGGAAGCCTGAGCAACCGCCGCCGACGACGCCGACGCGGAGGCCAGCGGGGATGGGATCCTGGGTAGCCATGATTTCGCGGACCTTTGCGATGGCCGAGGGGGTCATGTTCAGCGGAGTGGCCTTGGGTGCGGGCGGAATCTCCGTTAGGGGAGCAGCTTGATTTGCGAGGGGTTCGGTTGTAGTGGCCATGATTTGGATTCTCCTGATGCTGAACTTGATTCGGACCCTAGCTATACTTTACCGCTCTGTCGGTTTTGAAACAAGAGCGTTTTGGTCCGATATAGCAAATTGGATGCAGAGCAGGGGAAATAGTCGCAAGGGCGGGGCGGGAACGGGGCGAGATTGCTGGTGACAGGCGTGACGGGGATCACTTGCAATTCTTGTGAACACGCGGAGAATGGGTGCATCGAAGGAAGCTGATCGGCCCCTTACACCTGCGAGTCCTGGAATCCCAGAGAGGATTTGGGGGCGAACCGGACCGAAAGTCATCGAGGAGGCATGGGATGCTATCGAATCTGGATCATGTTGTGTTGGTAGTCTGGGCAGTTTTTGCCGTAGTGACGGCCCTGCTGTATGCGTATCGTGCAAGTCTTACGCGGGAGGAAGAAGACCAGATATTTCTGGATGATGCTTTTGCTCATGTGCGGACGGCGCAGTTGCAGATTGTTGCGCGTGTGAACCGCATCCAGCCGGCGGTGCGGGCGAGCCTGTACATTACGGCGGGGATGACGGTAGTGGTGATTGTTTACTTTACGTTTAACGCGCTTCGGACGCTGTTTGGTTAAGTTTGGGGAGTGAGAAAGGGCCGCCTGGTGATTGCCGGGCGGCCTTTTTTCTGCTTTCAGAGGTGGAATTCCGGATGAAGACCTACTCGACTTCCTGGCGGGCGCGGTAGCCGTTGCGGTAGATGAGCTCGTATTTGAGCGGCTTGTGCTTTTCGTCCTGGAATTGGAGGGGGTGGCCTTCGTCGTCTACGAGCTGGACCTGGAGCTTGCGGAATGAGCCATCCTGCTTGCTGTTGAGCGGGTGGTAGATGAGCTCGTACTTGGAGCGGATGGCGGTGTTGATGGCGGTGAAGTCGTCGGGCAATTCGCCGATGAAGCGGGGCTGGAAGAACATGCCGCCGGTCATGGTGGCGAAGGTCTTCATCTGGTTGTCGGCCTGGAGGTAGTCCATCTCCCGCAGTTGGCCTTCAAATCCGCCTCGCCCTTCGGACATGAGTCTTGCGACCTGGCCGGTGGAAATGGTGAAGATGGTGACGTCCTGGGTTTTCTTGACCTTGTCGAGCATCTTGTCGAGGGTGATTTTGGAGAAGGTGTCGCGGCCGGAGGCGATGAGGATGATGTATTTGTGGCCCTCGACGCGGCTGAGGCGGTCGAGCCCCTCGTAGAGGGCGTCGAAGACGTTGCGTTCGGAGAAGCCGGGGATGCGGAGGGAATTGATGGCCTCGAGTATCTGGCGCTTGTCCTGGGTGAAGTCGGCGACGATCTGGGTGCGCATGTCAAAGGTCATGAGCGCGACGTAGTCCTGGGGCCTGAGCTGCTCGGCAAAGGTGAAGGCGGCGTTGCGCATGTCGTAGACAAAGCGATAGTTCGTGGAGGCGAATTCGCAGATCATGAGAGCGGTGATGGGGGCCTCAACACGCTTGAAGCCGATGACTTTCTGCTCTTTGCCGTCTTCGTAGACGCGGAAGTTGCTGGGCTTGAGACCGGGGACGAACTGGTGCGTTTTTTCAAGGAGGACGCCGATGTCGACGGTGACCTCGGGGACCTCGACGTGGATGGTGACGGGGGCCATGTCTTCAGGAGCCTTGATTTTGGGCGCGGCGGGCGCTGGCGGGGGCGCTTCGTCGGCGGGAGCTTTCTTTTTTGGGACGACGATGGGGCCTGCATCGGAGCCGGGACCGCCGGAGTCAGAGGAATCCGGTGTGGGCGGGGGCGTTGCCGGGGGCTGCTGCGATTGGGCGCGGAGGGCTGGGGCGAGGTTGCAGAGGATGGCGAGCGCCAGGAGAACGAGCGCGCGGATCGGGGAAGGTTGAACTTTGGACATCATCCTGAGCATTGAAACCTCACTGACTAGAAGCATACGGTGTGGGGCAGGTGAAGTGTGAGCGTGAGAGTGAAGTGTGAAAATCGGATCCTTCGCTTCGCCCAGGATGACGGGGTTGGGGTGAGGGTGGGGCACCCATCTTTGTTGAGATTGGGGGATTCCCCCATCTCGAAATCTAGATGGGGGAATCCCGCAGTCGGCACTCGTCTTCCGCCTGGCATTTCTCATCGTCTAAGCTGGTAGACGTGTTGACTCGTGCAAAAGCCATCTTCGCTCCCCAACTTTTTACTGCTGTGTTTTCAGCGGTAGTGATGCAGCATGCCCTGATGTACGGTGCGGTGAAAGTGGAGGCCCAGAGGACGGAGTCTGGGCCGCCGCCGTCGAGTGTGGGGGTGTTTCCGCTGGCCGAGGTGAAGCGGGGGATGAAGGGGACGGCGTGGACAGTGTTTGAGGGGACGGTGCCGGAGCCGATGGAGGTGGAGATCCTGGGGGTGCTGCGGGGGGCGCGCGGGCCTGGACGGGACCTGATATTGGCGCGGCTCCATGGGACGAAGCCGGAGTACACGGGCGTGGTGGCGGGGATGAGCGGCAGCCCGGTTTATGTGGAGGGGAAGCTGCTTGGGGCGCTTTCGTACCGGATTGGGCAGTTCAGCAAGGAGCCGATTGCGGGGATTACGCCGATGGAGCAGATGCTTGAGGTGCGTGACCTGCCGTTGCAGGGTGAGCCTTTGATGACGGCTGGGGTTGGTGAGACCTCACCCCCGGCAGGTGCGCCAAGGGTGGGGCAAGCGGAGTCTGCAGCTGCCGCTTCCCTGCCCTCTGGCGGCGATCCGGGGATGACTTTTGCGGCAATGGAGACGCCTTTGCTGATGAGTGGCTTTGCACCGGAGGCGATCAAGGTCTGGCAGGAGCGGATGGCGGGGACGGGGCTGGAGATGGTTTCGGCGGGCGGGGCGATGACGGGTGGCGGGGCGGGAGAGGCAGGGCCGGAGATTCCAATGATGCCGGGGTCAGCGGTGAGCCTGCAGATGGTGCGGGGCGACCTGGAGATTGCGGCGACGTGCACGGTGACGTATGTTGACCCGAAGCAGTTGCTGGCTTGCGGGCATCCGGTGCTGCAGGCGGGGTCGGTTTCGCTGCCGATGACGTCGGCGGAGGTGGTGGCGACGCTGCCATCGCCGCTGAATGCCTTCAAGATTGTGAACACGGGGCGAACGATTGGGGCGTTTACGGAGGACCGGGACGCGGCGATTCGCGGGGAGTTGGGGGCGAAGGCGCGGATGATTCCAGTTTCGCTGGAGGTGGTGGGGGCTGGCAAACCGGTGATGCGGAAGGTGGAGATGCTGGATCTGCCATCCATGACGCCGTCGGCGCTGCTGGTTTCGGTGTATCAGACGCTGCTGGAGACAAACGAGAGTACGGCAAAGACGAGCTATCACGTGACGGGTGAGATCGCGGTGCGCGGGCAGAGGCCAGTTCCGATCAATGCCTGGGGAACGCCAAGTGACACAATGGCGACGCAACTGGCGGCGGCGCTGGCGGTGGGCGAGAGCTTTAACCGGCTGTATACGAGCGCGACGCGGATGGAGCCGGTGGAGAGGGTGCAGCTGCGGGTTGAAGTCATTCCAGAGGACCGGCGGGTGGAGCTTGAGAGCGTCCGGTTGATCTCTTCGAGTGTGGTGCATGCGGGGGACCGGGTGGAAGTGGAGGCTACGGTGCATGCATGGAAGCAGGCGGTGCGGAATATTCGGCTGAGCTTTGATTTGCCAGCGCGGCTGGAGCCGGGGAGCCTGAGACTGCTGGTGGGCAGCGCTGTTTCGCTGGACCGAACGCTGGAGGGGGCACGGCCAGCGACGCGACCGGCGAATCTGGCGGCTGCGACTGCCCGGCTGCGGGGATTGCATGCGGCGGACAAAGTGTATGTGAGCGTGCTGCTGCCGGAATCACAGGCATCGCTCGAGGGAAGCACGCTGGACAGCTTGCCGCTCTCAATGGCGAACACGATGGAGTCGCAGCGGAGCGGAGCCGAGGTGGGTCTGCATGGGGAGTCGCTGGTGGTTGCAGCGGAAGCGGATGCGGGTGGAGTTTTAAGCGGTCAGCAGATACTTACCCTGCGCGTGGAAGGCGGGGGCGGGTTACACTAGGCTAAAGTTAGTGGCTCAGCGGTTTGCAATGGGCCACTTTAGATTGAAATTTGTCGGGTTGGTTCATGGGGAAGGGCGGGCGAGCTTCCCTATCGAGACTGGCCGGACCGGATCGAAATTCGGCGAGGAACTCAGGGTACATATGACTCACATCAAGGGACTTGCAGCTCATGCAGCGGGCGCGGAACTTTTGCCTTTTCGCTACGAACCGGGAGAATTGCGCGGGCAGGAAGTAGAGATTCGCATCTCACACTGCGGCGTGTGCCACAGCGATCTGCACTTGATTTCGAATGACTGGGGCATCAGTCAGTATCCGTTTATCCCTGGCCATGAAATTGTGGGCAAAGTAACGTCTGTGGGCGCGGATGTGAAGTCGCTGGAGGTTGGTCAGCGGGTGGGCGTGGGTTGGCAGTCAAACTCCTGCGGACTGTGCGAGTGGTGTACGCAGGGGCTTGAAAATCTTTGCCCGGCAGCGGAGGCGACTTGTGTTCGGCGGCATGGCGGGTATGCAGACGCAGTGCGCGTGAATGCGCGGTTTGCGATTCCGATTCCGGAAGCGCTTTCGAGCGAGGGGGCGGCCCCGCTGCTGTGTGGGGGGATTACGGTGTACAACCCATTGCGTTCGCATGGGGTGAATCCTTCGTCGCGGGTGGGGATTGTGGGTATTGGTGGGCTGGGGCACATGGCGTTGCAGTTTGCCCGGGTGTTTGGGGCGGAGGTAACGGCGTTTTCTACTTCTGAGGCAAAGGAGAAGGAAGCGCGGGCGCTGGGCGCGCAGCACTTTGTGAATACGCGCGAGGCGCGGCAGATGCGCGAAGTGGCGGGGAAGTTTGACTTCATTCTGACGACGATCAATGCGGATCAGGACTGGATGTCGTACATCCAGGCGCTGCGGCCGACGGGGACGCTTTGCTTTGTGGGCGTGCCGCCGTCGCCGATTTCAGTGCATGCGTTTCCTTTGATTTCGGGCGTGCGGACGATTACCGGCAGCCCGATCGGCAGCCCGCACCGGCTGCGCGAAATGCTGGACGTAGCATCGCGGCACGGGGTAAAGGCGCAGACGGAGAGCTTCCCCATGGCCAAGGTGAATGAGGCGATTGAGAAGGTGAAGAAGAACAAGGTGCGGTATCGGGCTGTGCTGGCGAATTAAGGGCTCACATATAAAAGGCAGGTAGGTCTGCCTGTCTGGGCGTGATGATTTTGAGGCTGCTTTCGGCCCGGGCGAGGCGCCAGGCGGGGAGGGAGAGCGGGAGCATGAACTCTTCCCTGAGGATCTCGCCGGGATGGATGGCGCATGGTTTCGGCATTGAAAAGACCTCTCCTGAAGTATTTCCCAAATGCTGGAGATTGGCGATCGCACCCTAGCCACAAAAACAAAGACGTGGCGAGGGTGGGGCACCCGAATTCGCTGAGGTTGGCGAGTCTAGTAAACTCAGCGACAGAATGAAACTGCCGCTGCTTCCCCGAATTTCTCTCCTCCGTCGATCTCACATAAGGACATTCCTGTTGACCGCTGCTGCGCTTCTGGCGCTGGTTGGGGGCGCTGCTGCGTCTGCGCAGGGTACGAAGCTTTGGACGCAGTCGCGCTTTGAGGAGCTTGAAAAGGGGACCCCGCAGGGTGTGGAGATTTCGAGCGATGGCAAGCTGCGGGCGGGGCCGGTGGCTTCTGAGGTGGTGACGACGCCCTCCAGCTTTGTGTGGTCTGTGGCTGTCGGCAAGGATGGGGTGGCATATCTCGCGACCGGCGCGCCGGCTACTGTTTTGCGGGTAGCGCCTGAGGGCAAGAGCACGAAGCTTTTTGAGACCAGGGCGCTGGCTGTTCAGGTTGTTCGGCTGGGGCCGGATGGGGCGCTCTATGCGGCGACGATTCCCGATGGGCGGGTGTACCGGATCAAGACGGATGCAGTGACGGTGGCGGACGAGACGACGGCTGAGGTGGTGTTTGACCTGGGCAAGCTGGATGCGGCGGCGGGGAAGGCTGACGACCGGAAAATCGACGGGAAGGCCCGGTACATCTGGGATATGACCTTTGACTCGGCTGGGCGGCTGTATGTGGCGACGGGCGGGCCGGGGATGGTTTACCGCCTTGATGTTCGCAAGGCAGGGGCGGCCGCAGAGGCGTTTTTCAAGACGGACGAGCAGCATATTCGGGTGCTGGCGTGGGATAAGGCAGGCAACCTGATTGCGGGAACGGATGGGTCGGGGCTGGTGTACCGGATCACTCCCAATGGCAAGGGGTATGTGCTGTGGAGCGCACCGAGGCGGGAGATTCCAGCGCTGGCGGTGGGAGCGGATGGGACGATCTATGCGGCGACGGTGGGAGACAAGAGCCGGAATCCGCTGCCGCAGTTACCTGTGCAGGCGGGCAGTGGAGGCATCACGATCACGTTTGTGAATCCTGGGTCGGTGCAGGCTGCGAACGCGAGCACGACGCTGCCGGAGGGTTCTGAGATTTATGCGCTGAGGAGTGATGAGGCTCCGCGCAAGGTCTGGAGCGGGAAGGACGAGATTGTCTACCAGCTTGCGGCCAGCTCTGAAGGGCTGACGGCGTTGACGGGGAATCGAGGCAGGGTATTCACGATTCATGCGGACGGGACTGCCGGCGATATTGCCCATGTGGAAGCCCAGCAGGCGGTGGCGATGGCAGCTGTGCCGGGCGCCTGGCTGGTGGGAACTGCGAATACCGGCAAGCTATACCGGATTGCGGCGGGCGGCGGGAAGGAGGCTCATTCCTATGCGAGCGATGTATTGGATGCGGGAGCGATGACGCGCTGGGGCCGGGTTGAGGTTGAGCCGGGTTCTCGAGGGTACGAGGTTTGGACGCGGTCAGGGAACGTGGAGCAGCCGGTGCGGTCGGCGAGGAACGTGGGCGGGGACTGGGGCTGGAGTGATTGGCAGCAGACCGAGGATGGCAAGGTTGTTTCGCCGGCCGGACGGTATTTGCAATGGAAGGTCGTGCTGGGTGAGGGCGGCGTGGTGGCCGGCGTGGGAGTGAACTACCTGCCGGTGAATGCTGCTCCGGTGGTTGACGAGGTGGTGGTGGTGCCGGGGGCGCGGGTGGTCGCGCAGGCGGTGGCGGCAGGGCAGGCGGCGACGGTTTCGATTGCGTTTGCCAGTGGGACGCAGGGGAATGTGAATTTTGACGGAAATGCGGGCGCAGCGGCGGGGCCGATTCAAGCGCAGAAAGACAGGACGGCGGTGACGGTACGCTGGGCGGCGCATGATGACAACGGCGACGACATGCTGTACGACCTGTATCTGCGCGGCGATGGGGAACACGAGTGGCGGCTGCTGAAAAAGGGCTTGACGGAGAAGGTGTTCAGCTTTGATGGGGCTACGCTGCCGGATGGGGGCTACCGGATGCGGGTGGTGGCGACGGATGCTCCTTCTCATGCGCCGGGGGCTGCTTTGACGGGCGAGTTGGTGAGCGATCGGTTTGAGCTGGACACGACAGCGCCGGTGATTGCGGGGTTGAAGGCGGGATCTGCGCCCTGTGCGGCGCCTCCCTGCGCGAAGACGCCGAGCCTGCGAGTGAGCTTTGAGGCGAAGGACGCGGCGTCGGCGGTTGCGCATGCGGAGTATTCGGTGGATGCGGGGCCGTGGGTGTACCTGGAGCCGGTGGGTGGGCTGTCAGATGCGCGGGAAGAGCGCTACGAAGTCTCGGTTCCCTTACCTGCCGGGTCGGATGGGGCCACGGAGCCGGAGCATCTGGTGACGGTGCGCGTATATGACCGGCATGAGAATATGGCGGTGGCCAAGGTGGTGGTCGGTAGTTCAGAGGTGAAGTAGGGGTTTTAGGTCGTCGAGTGTGAGTGTGAAGTGTGAAAAGCAGATCCTTCGCTGCGCTCAGGAGGGCAAGATTTCAGGTCAGGATGGCCAAACGGAGTTGCTTTCAAAGTAGGGTTGGAGCTGGATGAAGTTTGAGTTTTACATAGCGATGCGGTACCTGCGGGCGAAGCGGCGACAGGCTGTGGTGGGGCTGGTGACGCTGATTTCCGTGACCGGGGTGGCAGCTGGCGTGGCTGCGCTGGTGGTGGCGCTGGCTATTACCAATGGAATGCGGCGGGATTTGCAGGACCGGTTGCTGGGATCGACGGCGCATGTGGAGCTTATGCGGGTAGAGAGCGACGGGATGCGCGATTGGCGTCCGCTGGTGGCGCGAATGGGAGCGTTGCCGCATGTATCGGCGGTGGCTCCGGGGCTGTACGGGCAGGTGCTGGTTTCGCGTGGGCCGCGGGCGGGGTTTGCGCTGATCAAAGGGGTTATTCCGGCTCAGGAGCGGACGGTGAGCGACCTGCTGGGGATGGTGACGGCAGGGTCGGCGGCGGATTTGGAGCCGGTTGCGGGGATTATAAGCGCCGCAGATTTGGCGCTGCCGCCGTTGGTGCTGGGTAAGGACCTGGCGGAGACGATTGGAGCTACGGTGGGGGATTCGGTGCTGGTGACTTCGCCGCAGGGCGAATTGACGCCGCTGGGTTTGACGCCGCAGTATCGGCGGTTTCGGGTGGCAGGGATCTTTCACTCGGGGTTTTATCAGTACGACGCAGCGATGGCGTTTTTGCGCCTATCTGACGCGCAGCGACTTTTCAGCGAGCCGGATCTAATCTCGGTGATCAGCTTCAAGGTGGATGATCTGTACCAGGCGGCGACGGTGGGCAGGGAGATTGAGGCGGCGGCGGGTAAGGGCTTTCAGACGACGAACTGGATGGAGGCGAACCGGGAGCTGTTTCGCGCGCTGGCGCTGGAGAAGGTGGTCACTTTCATCATCATCGGGCTGATTGTACTGGTGGCGGCGCTGAACATTCTGATTGCGCTGACCATGATGGTGATGGAGAAAACCCGGGATATTGCGGTGATGTTGAGCTTTGGGGTTTTGCCGGGGCAAGTCCGGCGGATATTTCTGTTGCAGGGTTTGCTGATCAGCTTGCTGGGGACTGCGGCGGGGCTGGTGGTCGGGTATGCAGCTTCGTGGGCTGGGGCGCACTACCACTTCATTCACATGTCGGCGGAGGTTTACAGCATTGATACGCTGCCCTTTGCGGCAGATTGGAAGGATGGGGTGCTGGTGTCCGCGGTGTCGATTGGCGTTTCGGTGCTGGCAACGCTTTACCCCTCTTCGACGGCGGCGCGTATCCTGCCTGCGGAGGCGCTGCGGTACGAGTAATTTTTTCGTGGAGGGTGATGACGGTCACGCGCATGGGAAGCAAATAGGGGCTAGTATTCAAGCCACAGTTCAAATCAGTTGCCGGTTGCTTTGTACTGACATGTGAACCTGGGGGAGTTTCTATGTTGAAGCCGTTGTTGCTGCTTTCCACGCTGATTTTGTCAGGATTTGGCCTTATCCCCAAACCCAGCCCCGCAGTCTTGCCGCAGGACGCCGCTCCGGTTCCCGCCGCGACGACGAAGGCCAATCCAGTAAAAGTGACGCCAGAAGGAATGGCTCGTGCCAAGAAGCAGTATGGATATGACTGCGAAATGTGTCACGGGGCAACGGGCGACGGCAAGACGGATCTGGCCAAGGACATGAAGCTGGCGATGCTCGATCTGTCTGATCCGAAGACACTCGCGGATGTAAGCGATGGCACGATCTTTGACTTAATCAAGAATGGCAAGGACAAGATGCCGGGCGAGGGCGACCGGGCAAAGCCGGATGAGATCTGGAACCTGGTGCATTACGTTCGCGGCTTGTCAAAGGGCGGGGCTCCGGTGGCTCCGGGCAAGTAGCGGCAGCACGAGGCTGGCGCGCGGGCTTTGACTCGTGACGCAAAATGTGTCACGTTTGCCCGATGCATTCAGTGAATCTGCGACAGCTGCGCGACACCAAGCAGCTCAAGGCCTGGCTTGAGGCCGGGGAGACGATCGAACTGCGCGAGCGGGATACCGTGCTGGGGCGGACTGTGCCTGAAGAGCCGGTGGTGAAGAATCCTGTGGAGGTGGCTGTGAGGACTCGACCAATTTTGTGGACTGTATTAGGGACCGCCCTTGTTGTTTTCTGCTCGTGTGCCAGCTGGTCTGTGATGGTGGCAGGCCAGGAACCCGGGGACATATCCGGGACATGGGTGGCCAAGGCCCAGTCACCGATGGGCGAGATGGAGATTACTTACAAGCTCAAGGTCAAAGATGGAACGATCACCGGAACTCAGGGCCTGCCGTTTGGCGAGTCTCCTATTGTGAACGGCAAGGTTACGGGAAACACCTTTCACTTCACCGTGGCCCTGGAGATGTTTGGAGACATTCAGAAGAAGGACGTTACAGGAAGGATTGTCGGGGATACGCTGGTGCTCACGCCTGCTCTTCCCGCTCCACCGCCGGGTATGGGGCCGGGACCGGGGCCGGAACCGGGTAATGGGCCAGGCGGACCGGGCGGATTCACACTCAGCGAAGTTGTAGCCCGAAGGGGTGCGGTGACACCCTCCTACCGAGCGCCAACACCGGACTACGCTTCCCTGCCTAAGGTGGCGCTGCCCGCGTTGCACGATGTAGAGAGCAACGGACTAGCAAAGACTCCGCCCATGGGGTGGAATAGCTGGAACAAGTTTCAGACGCATATTGACGACAAGACGGTGCGCGCGATTGCCGATGCGATGGTTGCAACGGGGATGAAAGACGCCGGCTACCTGTACGTGATCATCGATGACGGATGGCAAGGATCTCGGAACGCGCAGGGAGTGTTGTCGCCAAATCCAAATTTTCCGGATATGAAGGCGCTGGCTGCTTATGTTCACGGAAAGGGTCTTTATCTGGGGACGTACTCTTCGCCAGGTCCCCGAACCTGCGGAGGTTTTGAAGGCAGCTACGGGCATGAGCAGCAGGATGCTCAAATGTATGCGGGCTGGGGAATTGATTATCTGAAGTATGACTGGTGCAGCGCTTCTCGGGTGTGGAAGGAAGGCGATATGCAGGCGGCTTACCAGAAGATGGGAGATGCCTTGCAGGCGGCAAGCAAGGCAACGGGACGTCCGATCGTCTACGCGCTTTGTCAGTATGGTCTGGCCAATGTGGGTCGCTGGGGTCAGAAAGTCGGCGCGAATCTGTGGCGCACTACCGGCGATATTCGGGACCAGTATACTTCGATGGCAAAGATTGGCTTCGCGCAGACCGAACTAGCCTCGAATGCCGGACCAGGACATTGGAATGATCCCGATATGCTGGAAATTGGCAACGGAGGGATGACCGTTGACGAGTACCGGACGCACTTCAGCCTGTGGGCGATGGCTGCAGCGCCATTGATCGCCGGCAACGATGTGCGCAGTACGGCTCCTGAAATTGCGGACATTCTGATGAACAAGGAAGTGATTGCCATCGATCAGGATTCCCTCGGCAAGGGCGGTACGGAGGTTTGGCAGAAGGGCAATGTAGCTGTATGGACCAAGCCGCTCGCCTCTGGAGACCTGGCGGTGGCGATCTTCAACAAGGGGACGTCTGAGGCGAACGCAGCAGTGGCGTGGAAGGATCTAGGTTGGACGGGGGCGCATGCGGTGCGCAATCTTTGGAGTCACGCCGACAAAGGTATGGTGGAAAGCTATACTGCGGTCATTCCGGCCCATGGCGTGGCGATGCTGCGGGTGAGCCAGTAGTCGAGACGCACCTAGCGCGGCGTGATGATGCCGCCTACGGCGTGGCGTGGTGGCAGCAGGATGCCGCGGTGGTCGACTGTGCCCGTTAATTGATTCAGGCTGGAGACGAGGTTTCCGCCGCAAGCCGGGCAGTTGGAGCTGGGGACCGGCTGGAAGACGATCTGGGCGTGACATTTCTGGCAGATCAGTGACGTGTGCACGCTTTGAGATTACACCGCGGAGGCTGGCGGCGGGATCGTATTCAAGGTTGTGCGGACAAGATTCACGAGCGAATTTTGAAGCTGCCTGTAGACTTATTTCTATGGACTTTTCTCTTTTTCCTCATAAGCGAAATGGTTTTGACGCACCGATCCGGTTGGTGGCGATTGATATGGATGGGACGCTGCTGCCTGATTTTTCGACGGTGGTGAGTGAGCGCAACCGGCGGGCGCTGCGCGAGGCGCAGGAGGCGGGGATCGTGGTGGCGATTGCGACGGGTCGGCGGCAGGCGTTTACCGCGCCTCTGCTTGAGGGCGTGGGGCTGCGAGCGGATACGCCGATGATTACGTCGAATGGTGCAGTGACGCGGGATCTGTCTGGCGTGCGATATGACGCGACGCGGTTGAGGCCTGCGGTGGCGCGGTCTCTGTGCCGGGTGCTGGAGGGGTTGGGACTGCTGGTGTTTACGCTGGATAAGGCGACGCGCCCCGACCTGATTGTGGAGGATATTGCGCGGGCGCGGGGTACGCTGGCCAAGTGGGTGGAGTCAAACAAGCATTCGATTGCGGTGGTCAAGCCGATTGAGGACGCGCTGGGCGACGAGGTGGATTTGATCCAAGGGATGGCGGCGGGGACGATTCGCGAGATGATCGAGGCGGAGCAGCGGCTGAAGGATTGCGATTTTGCGGGGGAGTTTGAGTGCATTCGGACGGCATATCCGGGAAATGATTTGTCGATTCTGGATTTGCTGCCGCAGGGGGTTTCGAAGAGCTCGGCGCTGGCCAGGCTGGCGGAACGCCTGGGGATAGCGCAGGCGGAGACGATGGCGATTGGCGACAACTGGAATGACGAAACGATGCTGGACTGGGCGGGGACTGGGGTGCTGATGGGCAACGCGACGAGCGATTTGCGGATGCTGGCCCCGGAGCGCGGGTGGCATGTGGGACCGACGAACAAGGAAGACGGCGTGGCGGTGATGCTGGAGCGGGCAGTAGCAGTCCTGAGGGCGGTGCCGGCAGTGGCAGGCTCTGGTAGAGTTTGAACGTGCGCGCGGCTGGCCCTCTGAAATCGGCGATGTGCCTGGCTGCGGCCGGGCTTGGGGTGGCTTTTGGGCTGACGCCGGGTGCCAACGCCGGGGAGCGGCTGACGCTCGCAAATGGATTTGATGTGGTTTGCGACCACCATGCGCTGGTGGATGGGCGGGTGCGGGTGTATCTGAAGGCGGCGGAGCCGGATTATTTTGAGGTAAAAGCGGGGGATTTGCGGGCGGTTGAGGTCGTACCAGACGCGTCCGCTTCGCTTGATTCAGATACAGCGAAGAAGTTGGTGGCTGTTCCCGTTGCCACGAAAGAGCTGTGGCTGACGCCTGACGATCTGCACCAACTGTTAGCAAAGGCTGGCTCTGAGCACAATGTAGATGAGGATTTGCTTGCCAGCCTGGTGAAAGCAGAGAGCGGCGGCCAGGTGCGTGCGAAAAGCCGCGCGGGTGCGCAAGGGCTGATGCAGCTGATGCCGGGAACGGCGGCTGATCTGGGCGTGGCGGACAGCTTTGCTCCCGAACAGAACGTAAGGGGCGGAACGGCTTATCTTGACACGCTTCTGGCTCGCTATCACGACAATATCGCGCTGGCGCTGGCGGCTTATAACGCGGGTCCAGCGGCGGTGGACAAGTACCGGGGGATTCCGCCGTACCGGGAGACGCGGGCGTATGTGGCGCGGGTGATTCATGAATTTAACGCGCGCGTGCGGCAGCGAGAGAAGGAGCGTCAAAGGATTGCTGTCAGCACAGTGTTCGCAATGAAAGCTGAGAACCTCCTGGATGGCGAGACTGCCCCCCAGCGGCTGAAGCCCCGCTGATTTTGATGAGTTCTTGTACGAGCTGAAGCCCGTACCCTTCGACAAATTGAGGATTTCTTACGCTGAATAGAGGAAATGAAAGGGTTGGGCGCGAGTGAAAAGTGGCAAGCTGATGCTGGGAGTGGTGGTTCTGGCGGTGCTGGTGGGTTGCGGAGTCTGGGCGTACTACCATGTGCCTTTCAGCTTTGCAAATTTCCGAGCCCAACTGATGCTGGCGGATTGGCGCCGGATTGGGTTGGCGCTGGGGTGCATCTATCTGGGCTACATATTCCGCGGGGTGCGATGGGCGCTGCTGATCCGGCCAAACAAGAAGATTCCGCTGTTTTCGCTGGTGGGGACGCAGGTGATCGGATTCACTTCGATCGCGCTGGTTGGTAGGGTGGCGGATCTGGCGCGGCCGTACATGGTTTCAAAGAAGACGGGCCTGCCGCTTAGCTCACAGATTGCGGTGTATATCGTGGAGCGGCTTTTTGATGCGGGGGCGATGGCGCTGATTTTCTCTTCGGTGATATTGCTGGCTCCGGTGCTTTCGCCGGACAGTCCGCTGCCGCACGCGGAGGTGTTCAAAAAAGTCGGCTATTACGGGTTGGCGGGGACGGTAGCGGGCGCGCTGTTTCTGGTGATGGTGCGGCTGGCGGGCGACTCGGTGGCGAGTTTTTTTGAGGGCATGATCGGTGTGGTGTCGAAGGGATTTGGGCACGCAGTGGGGGAGAAGATTCGCGGCTTTCGCACCGGGCTGAATACGCTGCGATCGTTGAAGGATCTGGCGGTGATGCTGGGGCTTTCGCTGGGGATGTGGGGGCTGATTACGCTGGCCTATCTGAACACGGCCAAAGCGTTTACGGCGAGCCCGCAACTAGCGTCAATGACCCTGGCCAAATGCATGGTGCTGCTGGTTTTCAGTGGTGGCGCGAGCGTGGTGCAGTTGCCTGTTGTGGGCTGGTTTACGCAGATTGGGCTGGTGGCGGCGGCGATGTCGAGCCTGTTCCAGGTGGCTCCTGAGCCGGCGACAGCGTGCGCGGCGATGCTGCTGATTGTGACTTTTCTGGGCGTTATCCCTGTGGGGCTGATCTGGGCGCAGCTAGAGCATGTCAGTTTGCGCAAGGTGGCGGCTGAGAGTGAGCAGGAGGCTGAGGTGGTTGAAGCGACTGCTGAAGAACCTGGGACCGTTTAGCACACTGGATTCGTGGTAGATTTTTGATATGCAGGTGACGTTTGACATCCCGGATGAAATGGCTGAGTTGCTTGTCTCACAAGGGCAAGATCCGAGTCGCGCCATGCTTGAGGCGTGGGCGATTGAAGGCTATCGATCAGGTGCCTTGACGGCCAGCCGGACGCGCCGTCTGCTCGGTTTTGAAACCAGGTATGAACTGGATGGATTTCTCAAGGCGCACAATGTCTGGGAACACGCCTACAGCATTGAAGACCTGGAGAAGGATAGCCGGGCACTGGATCGACTTGAAGCCGAAGGCCGATTGGAGAAATGAACGTCGTAGCGGATACATCTCCGATAAATTATTTGATCCAGCTCGGACAGATTGACTTACTTCCTGCGCTCTATGACAAAGTGCTGATTCCATCGCAAGTCCTTCTGGAACTTCAGCGAGCAAAAGCTCCGCAAGCAGTTCGTGTATGGGCATCCTCTCCCCCTGTATGGTGCGAAATTTGCGGTCCTGGTTCTGTACCTGATTCAGGACTGGACGAGTTGGATGATGGGGAGAGAGATGTCATTCAACTTGCCTTGGAAATGGGCTTGGACACGCTGCTCATGGATGACTACGAAGGGCGGCTGGAAGCGGAGCGTCGACATTTCACGGTCGTCGGTACAGTCGCTATTTTGGAGAAAGCAGGTCGGCGCGGCCTACTCTAATTCAGGTCTGTCTTGACTCAATTGGAGCAGACGAACTTTCGCCTGTCGAGACAGCTTCGCGACGAGTTTCTCCGCCGTAATCCTTGAGTTGAGTTGCTGGAATGCCTCCAGGACTTCGTATCGACAATCAAGTTAGAATGAAGATCTTATGAAGTGTCCTTTTTGTGGGTTTGCGCAGGATCGGGTGGTGGATAGCCGCGAGAGCAAGGAGGCGGACTCGATTCGTCGGCGGCGGGAGTGCGAGAAGTGTGAACGGCGGTTTACGACCTACGAGCGCATTGACGAGATTCCCTACATGGTCGTCAAGAAGGACGGACGCCGGGAGAAGTTTGAGCGGGGAAAGATTTTAAGCGGCCTGCTGCGGGCCTGCGAGAAGCGGCCTGTTTCCTCGGCAAAGCTGGAGGCGATTGTGGACGCGACGGAGAGCTACCTGATGGATGCTCCTGAGCGGGAGCGGACGACGAGCGAAATTGGCGAACTCATCATGGAGAACCTGAAGACGCTGGATACAGTTGCTTATATTCGATTTGCCAGTGTTTACCGGGACTTCAAGGATGTGCGGGAGTTCAAGGAAGAGCTTGAGCAGTTGTTTGAGGCCGGCGGGCCGCACCGGGACGGTCAGCGGAAGAAGTAGCTGGTGGGCCGGGATTTGGGCTTTTCAAGCAGGTACTTTGCTTCGTTCAGGATGACAAGACTTGCCTTTGGATGAGATGACTTGCGCCAAGGTGAATAACCTCCGTTGGCACTAGATGCCTGGGTCGCCAACCGGGTCGTCTGGCGGTTTAAGTGCGGATGCGCGGGCAGAGGGCAGTACGATGACTACGCCGTTGGTTGAGCCGGTTTCCTTGTCGATGATGGGGGAGGCGGAGAGCCAGACGGAGATGGTTTGACGGTCGCGCTTCACCAGCTCGACGTCGCCGTTCCAGACCTCGTTGAGGGCAGTGCGAAAGCTCAGTGGCTTTAGGCTGCCCGACGTGGAGCGCAGGATGGGAATTCCCTTTTCGATTTGCTGCCCGATAAGTTCGTGGGCAGTCCAGCCGATGAGCCGTTCCGCTGAGGGGTTGATGAAGCGGACGAATCCGAGTGCGTCGGTGGCAATGATGGCCTGAGGAATGGCTTCGACAACGCTTTCGAGCCACAGTTTTGCGTTGCGGGTCAGGCGATGGGCAGCCTCGACTTCGCTGACATCAAATGTGGCGATGCACATCCCGATGGGGGTGCCATCAGAGTCGCGGATCATGCGGCGGTGAAGTTCGTGGGTGCAGAAGCGGCCGCTGGCGGTGAGCAGAGAGCGGCGAACGACGGGTGGATCTTCGCCTGACTCCATGGCGTGAAAG
>JANYDG010000065.1 GCA_025359885.1 Acidobacteriota bacterium | reverse complement strand
CTCCGCTCAGCAAAGGCGCGAACCACAGAGGCGCTCGATCTGGCCATTGCAGAACTACTGCCGCTACTGACTCCGGCAGATGCAAAAGCATGGTTCAGGCTTCCATTCAAGACTCTACAGCAATAGGAGAGATGCTCTAAGAAATCCAAAAAGAGAAAATATGCAAAAAGAACGAAGACGTATGCCCATGAAATGCCCCTTTTCTCAACTGTTTATCCATCGTTTTGTTGCCCCCCCGTCCACTGCTGCGCGATGTACAAATTGGAATCAAACTTCTTTCCCGTGCTTGCCCCTGACATGTATCGGATCAAACCAAAAACAGGCCGATTGAACCATGGGCGGTCGTGCACTCCAACCATGGCCCAGGCAATCCCTGCGTATCCATTGGGATCACGACCGTCCAGCTCATACTTGTCGTTCAGCGTCACCGCCCAATCAAACCCAGTGGCTGGATCAGGCGACCATTCCAGAATCTTTTTCGCCCAGTACATCCGCATGTAGTTATGCATCCACCCGTCGCGCACCATCTCCACCTGGGCTGCATTCCACAGAGGATCGTGCGTCTCTGCGTGCTCTAACTGCCGCAAGGTGTAGTTCCATGGGCGAGGATCTCCAGCGTGCCCCAACAGGGATGCGCGCGCCCAGGGTTGGGCACACTCCCAGTTGTCGTAGTTTGGGTTGTACTTGCAAAACAGTACCGCCAGCTCCCGCCACCCTATCAATTCGTCCAGGTACTTGTCGCACACCTGCGCGCTCGCTTGACCGCGTAACTGTGCTTGTTTGACTGCTATGGCAATTGTCAAAGGGCTGATGTGCCCAAAGTGAAGATAGGGCGACATCTGGCTGGTACCGCGCAACTCTGGATGGTTGCGTTTTTCGTCGTACTCTTTAAGCACGCCGTTGGTGAAATTCTTAAGTCGTCTCAGTGCTTCTCTTGTACCACCGGTAAAACTCTGTACCGCGCCAATGCTTCGATCAAGGTCCTTGAAGCCTGCCGTGATATCCAGCGAAAGGTCATAGCTCGCCGGGGTCTTACCTTCCGTCCATCGGTTTTGAACCTCAGCCGTTTCCAGCGGACATAACCACTGCTCAAACTGGGCTTGTAACTTTGGACGGAAATGGTGCAAAAGCACGAAGCTTTTCCCAAATATAGCAGAAGGAACGACGACATCAGCATCCACAGTAAGAAAAGGTATCTTCAACCTTGTCGCCAGCGCTCGACGCCACCGCTCGGGCTCACGACATACATTCTCGTCGCCGACAACCACGGCCGCTTCCACTTCCTCGATAAAGGCTTCCAGCGTGTCGCCATCCACCGGCCGACGCACCACAAAGCCAACGCCGCGCTGGTTCAGTTCTTCCGGCAGCGAACGGAGTCCCTGCTGCAAAAAGTGGTAGTGGCGCAGGTTTGCATTGGGATAGTTGCTGATAACTGAAAAGTAAGCGACCACGGGTAACTCAAGCAGGTTTCCCAGCGTGATCGCAAATTCGAGCGCGGGATTATCCAAAGCCCTCTGGGCTCGCTGCATCCAGTAAACAACACACTTCGCGCCCGGCCGGGGTTCGCCACCTCGACGCACAGTAATGCGTGGATTGTTCGACAAATCCGCCAGCACAGTTGAAAATTCTGCCATTTCAGTCTCCTTGAGCTTCCCTTATCCTAAGCGTGGCGCAGGGGGGATGGATTCGCTTAAAGAAAACTGAGTTTTATAGGCAAAAATCGGGGCGACGCGGCTTCTTGTTGCAATCCACGTCTGCTACAGCGTTTCCTTTGAAACCGCTCAACGCTTTTTCTTCATAACCCTGTGGGGTTGAAGAAGTTACCAAGACCCGCGCGTTCTGCATGATCAACCATCACCCTCTGGATCTCGAGCGCCAGCGCCAGGGCTTCTCTTCCCTGCCGCGCCGTCACCTTAGGCGTCATTCGAGCGCGCACTGATTCCAGAAAAGACGAGACTTCCAGCTTTAGCGGTTCTCCTGACGCCACGGTTGGCTTGCTGAAAGAGAGTCCCGGCAGTCCCTCGGCAAATCCACCCGCCTCACCGAGGGCGAGGGCGTTTTCGAGCGAAAACCCTGGATCGACCGCAATCACCAGCAGGTCGCGGCGCGCATAGTCAACTGAAACATACCGCCTGGGCTCAAAGAATCGCAGCTTCCGGACTCGCTCTGTCGATACCCGCGAGGCCGTGAAGTTGGCCACACATCCCGATTCAAACTCCACCCGGACATTCGCTATATCCACCTTCGGCGATAAAATCGGCAATCCGACTGCCCGCACCTCGCGCACCGGGCTCCTCGCAAAGGTGAGCACGATATCCAGGTCGTGGATCATCAGGTCGAGCACCACATCCACATCCAGAGCACGCGGCGTGAAAACCGACAGCCGATGTGCCTCAAAGAACATGGGCCGGGTCAGCTGCGGTTCAATCGCCAGCACTGCCGGGTTAAATCGCTCCAGATGACCCGGCTGCAAAACACACCCATTGCGGTCGGCAATTGCAATGAGATCATCGGCCTCGGCGAGCGTCGCCGCAAGCGGCTTCTCCACCAGGCAATCCACGCCAGCGTTCAACAGCTCTGACGCCACCGCGTGGTGGTAAATCGTTGGCACCGCCACTGACGCCGCATCCAGCTTCAGGTCTGCTCGTAAGGCCGCATCCACGGTAGGGAAAACCGGAATAGAGTATTGCTCTTCCACCTCTGCGGCGCGACCCGGATTCGGCTCAATGGCCGCAACCAGTTCAGCGCCAGGTAACTCGCGATACACGCGCAGGTGGTTGAGTCCAAAGGCACCTGTCCCAGCAACAGCGATGCGCAGAAGTCTTCCCGGCGACAACCCGGTTCCGATTCCATCGAATATCGATGCCTTGGCTATGCCTTCACCGCCCCGCCATCCACAACATGCAGGCAGCGGCTGTACAGGTCCAGCAGCTGATTAATCTGCTCCTCTGGCTTGGGTGCTGCCGGGCTATTGAACCCCGTCGACGGTACTGTCGGCCGGCCAAATCCTGTAGAACCAGCGACAAACTTCAGCAAATCCAGGGCGATATCCTCATTCTTGCGCGCACCACTCGAACCATTACCACCAGTATCCATTCCATCCTCCATTGGCGATGCTAACAAATATGCGGTCCCCAGAACAGGGCGGCCCCGACATCAAGGTTCATTCTGTATGAGCGCAACTCGACCGATGAGAGAGTCATTGGCCATTTCTCCCATACCCACCGTCACCACGTCGATCGGATACCCCAGTCCCTGTGGCCTCAAAACCAGACGGTTCGCGGTGAACTCTGCATACCGAAACGCCAGCCGTGACCCGACTTTGACCCCGTAGACGTTCGCCGCACCCTCATGATATGGCTTGAACGAATTGTAGTGACGGTCCAGAATGACCAGAGCTTCCTTCAGGATCAAGGGTTCCATCGGGCCGGATTCCTCGCTGCCAACTCTCACCGCCACAAAGCGCTCCCACTGCCTTCGTGCGGCCGTGCACAAGGGGCGCCATGCCTCAATCGTATCCGAGGGATACGTGAGGAGACGTTGCACGCTGCTCGCCCGGATGTAGGGTTCAAAGACGGCCACCGCATGGCTTACCAGCGGGATTTGCCCACGCTCACGGCCCAACTCACTCAGCACGGAATTCCGCTCCGGAGGCAAAAGGTCTGGAACGCTCAGCCGCTGTGCATTCATGATCTTGTCCAGCGTGCCCAGCGAAAGCCGCCGTCGTGATCGAAGGAAATTCGAAATATGCCCCTGTCCAAGACCGGTCTGTCGTGCAAGCAAGGATACGCTCAGCGTGCCGCGCTCAATTTTGCGCAGCAGCTCGAGACGCAATCGCTCCTGGAGTTGGGTAAAGTCCATGTGGAAAATTCATATGCAGCAATAGGGGATGAAAGGTAAACATTTCTCCATGAAATGCGTAAACCAGCATTTTCTTAATTTTTCTGGATTGTCTTCAAACCGCCTTATCTCCTTACCCCTGATTTGAATCGAGGGGATTGACGTAAAGCAAAGTTGAACATAGATTTACTTCACTTTATCTTTCACTGATTGAGGAAATCTCTGGCCCACTAATTGCTACGCGCCAAAGGAAGCGGAGAATGCAAAAGGGCTAATCAGAGTGTTCGCGGACGGGCGTCGTACGATTTGGCGCAGCCTCAGAGTGACTGATCTTCCAGAATCTGCGCGCCATGAACTTGACTTACTATCGACGGAAGCAACACGCCATCCCCCAGCAGGGCAATAGACTCCTGCACGGCGCCCATGCTTTCGATTTGCCCTGCGGTACAACCGGTTCAGCAGCGTCACTGCGGGCTTTTTTTTGCCTTGGGAGATTCAGTCATGGAATTGCGCGTGCAATTGAAAATTTGCGAGGCCTGCGGATGCTTGTGGTACCGCACTCAGGTCGAAACCAGGGTCTACTGCACTTCATGTGACCAACGATTCAAAGAGTTCCCAACCCCGCAGAGCCGTAAACGACGGGGCAGGCCAAAGAAGCTCTCCCTTCCCACAGTCTTCGCAGTTTCAAACATTGAAGTTTGGGCCACCGCGCAGGGGGGTGCACAATGAGCGCCGTCCTCCAGATTCCCACACTCTGGGCTACAAAGGGTGCCCTCGCCTTACACGTTCCCGGACCGCTCGAAGCTGCTGTGCATCACTTGCAAAAGAGGCTTCCCGTTCCGGCTCCTGCGGTGGGAAATCTCCGCCAGATGCCGAATACGAGAGGGGTGGAGAATCTCGAGTCAGCTCTCCTGGCTGAACCTCAGCCTGAACCCTTCACCACCTTTGCCTTCTACCGAAAGCATACCGAGAACCTGCTGCGACGCTACCTCTACGCCAGCATGCAGGTTGGGCGTTCCCCAAGCCTGCTCGGTGAATCAGTAGGACGTGGCTGGGTCTCAAATCGCAAGGTTCGCACCTTCGAGGACGCTCTCATCTTTGTCCTCGATATTGAACGATGCCTCAAACGCCTCTCCAATCTTGACCGGCAGTTGATCAGCCGTATCCTGCTACAGGAATACACCCAGACTGAAGCTGCGGCCCTCATCGGGATCAGCGTTCGAACCATCTGTACCAGGCTGCCTCAGGCAATTGATCGGCTTACAGAGAGCCTGGTTGAGGCGGACCTGCTCATCCTTCCAATCTGAGGGCACCCGCCCATGGCGGAGCCCTGCCGCCGCGCCTGCTCTCCCACCCTTGCCCCAAGATTTACTTTCGGGGTCTGGGTGGGAGAGACCGCCGTGCTAATTTACCCTGAACTCCATGAACTCTCCCACCCTTATCGTCCACGGCGGAGCCTGGGCCATTCCACCCGAAATGGCAGAAGACCACCAGCGCGGTGTCTCCAACGCTCTCTCCAAGGGTTATGCCGTCCTCACCAGGGGAGGGACGGCCACGGACGCCGTCGAGGCTGCCGTCACTGTCCTCGAAGATGACCCCACATTCGATGCTGGTCGCGGCAGCTTCCTTACCAGCGAGGGTCGGGTTCAGCTCGACGCTCTGCTCATGGACGGAGCTACCCTTCGCGCTGGCGGCGTGGCCTGCGTTGAACACCTCCGCAACCCGATCCAGGCTGCGCGCCTCGTCCTCGACAGGAGTCATCACATCTACTTCGTTGGCCCCGGCGCAGAGGACTTCGCTGCAAGCCATGGCATGCCCCTCATTCACAATCGCGAGCTCGTCCTCGATCGTGAGAGAATCCGCCTTGCCAATGCCCAGGCACGCCTGGCGCAGGGCCTCTCTGACATCACCTTCAGCGGTGCGCTTGCACAGGACGACAAAAGCCCCGAAACCGCCGCCCAAAATCTGCTCAGCCACGACACCGTGGGTGCGGTTGCCTTCGATCAATTCGGCAACCTCGCCGCAGGCACCAGCACCGGCGGCACCCTCAACAAAGCTCCAGGACGTGTCGGGGATAGCTCCCTGATCGGTTGCGGCTGCTATGCAGATAACCTGAGTGCCGCAGTGTCCCTCACCGGCTGGGGAGAGCCCATCATGAAGCTTGTCCTGGGCAAATGGGCGACCGACCGGGTCGCCCAAGGCAACAGTCCGGAATTAGTCGCACAGCAAGCCATCGACTATCTGTTCCAAAGACTGGGCGGGCATGGAGGCATCATCCTGCTTGGGCCAGACGGCCGTTTTGGCCTCGCACACAACACGCCGGGAATGGCCTGGGGCGTCGCCGACCTAAACGGCGAGCGTACCGGCCTTGTCGTTTGAGCGCGAGGCTTTCCTCGCTTGCGAATCGGGCCGAGTGCCGCCTTTCCCCGCCGATGATGGACGGATGAATCCTGGATTGAATTCGCTCGATGTGAAGTTTCAGAAATACTGTGAAGTGTCTAGCTTTCGCGAGGATGGATTTTTCTGGATGAAAAATCCAGTCAGCGGTGCGGCCTCCTTTTATACGATTCCTGAAGATGCTTTAGAGCATCTCTCCTATTGCTGTAGAGTCTTGAATGGAAGCCTGAACCATGCTTTTGCATCTGCCGGAGTCAGTAGCGGCAGTAGTTCTGCAATGGCCAGATCGAGCGCCTCTGTGGTTCGCGCCTTTGCTGAGCGGAGCA
>JANYDG010000117.1 GCA_025359885.1 Acidobacteriota bacterium | reverse complement strand
GGTTGGCTCTGTGTGCCCTGCCCCTGCCCCTGACCCTGACCCTGACCCTGACCCTGCCAGCCCAGCAGCCAAAATCAGCAGCGCCGCAAACCGCACCGCCGCTCACCGTTGACCAGGACCCGGTTCGCTCGCCCGACCCGGAAACCTCCCGTGCTGCCGACGCAAATACCATCACCAAGGAGCGGGGTGGATTCGTCCTCCACTCGGACGTTGAAGAAGTCTCACTCAACGTGACGGTCCTCGACGGCGGTGGCCGCCTCGTGCAAGACCTGCACCGCGACGATTTCCACATTCTCGAAGACGGAGTGCCCCAGACCCTGCTCAGCTTCCAGCATGCCGACATCCCCGTCTCGATCGGCCTGGTCATCGACAACTCCGGCTCCATGTACAAGAAGCGGCCGAGCGTGAATAAGGCGGCGCTTGACCTGGTAGCCGCATCCAACCCCAAGGACGAAGCGTTTGTCGTGAACTTTGCCGACGACGCCTACATTGATCAGGAGTTCACGGCCGACACCTCAAAACTTCGCGACGGCCTGGCCCATGTTGAATCGCGTGGCGGAACCGCACTTTACGACGCCGTGGTAGCTTCCTCTGACCACCTTGCAGCCGATGCGCACCGCCCGAAGCAAGTCATCATCCTGATCACGGATGGTGAAGACAACGCCTCCACCCTCAATCTCGAACAGGCCATTCGAAGAGTCCAGCAACTCTCAGGGCCGGTCATTTACTCCGTCGGGCTGCTCTTTGGCGATGAGATGTCGCGCGGCGAGGTGCGCCACGCCAAACGCGCCCTCGAAATGCTTTCCCAGGAAACAGGAGGGATTGCTTACTTTCCCAAGTCACTCGAACAGGTAGACCAGATTGCCGCAGAAGTCGCCCGCGACATCCGCAGCCAGTACACCCTGACGTACCACAGCACCAAGCCATCCACCGATACCGGCTACAGGAAAGTGACCGTGCTCGCCCAGGCCAAAGGCCAGTCCAAACTCACCCCCCGCACTCGCACCGGGTACTTCCCAACGCCTAAAAGCGCATCGAAATCAAGCCCCAAGCAGTAGCGCACGACCGCGGCTTGATGGCGATGGCTTCCAATCGGAACTTTTGAAGCGGGATTTTAGTGGCAATCGCAAACTGGATTTCCTGAATCCGTGTTTGAGTCTGCGTTCATCTTCAGACCGGAGATTTTCAGGACGAAGGCACTCTTTCGTTCGCTGGCATCGGGCAGAGTGACTGTAAGCCCCGAGGCATCCTGCTTGAAGGGGAGCGAACTGCCGCCGAGCAGTGCTATGGTCCGCACCTGCCCAAGAGAGGCAGAGCTGCCAAGGGAACTGAATGTTACTTCGGCTCCCGCAGCCTTTTCCATGATGATTGCGTAGAGGTCCTGGCCCTTTACGGTGAAGTAGATATGGTTTTTGCCCTTCTCTTCATATTGCACCCACGAATGGGTGTCGTAGATTGCTTCCCCGTTGGTTTCAAGCCACTTACCTACCGCGAGCAGGGTCTCCTGCTGATCCTGCGGAATCGTCCCATCCGACTTCGGAGATACATTGAGCAGCAGCGTCCCATTCTTGCTGACGGTATCCACCAGCCATCCCAGGACGGTCTCTGGAGAGTTAGCCTTCATCCCGTCGATATAGCCCCAGCTTGACCCGATCGGCCTGTCCACCACCCACGAACCCGTTCGAATCCCATCCGGCGGACCTCCCTCGAAGTCCAGAATCGAGCCGATCGTCTTCGTGTTCGTCCCTGCAGGAGCAAAGGCCGCCTTCTTGGTCGTAAACGAAACTTCCTTGCCCCAGTCCTTGGCGCGGTTGTAGTAGTAGGCCGCAATCTGCAGCTTCAGCGGGTCGATGTACCTCTGGTCTACGCCGTTATCGAAATAGATGAGGTCAGGCTGATACTTGTCGATCAGTTCTACATTGCGTTCGTACCAATTGACGAGGAAGCGTTGCATCGCTCGGTCACTGCGGTCGGCATAGTTATAAAAATCCGCCCATTTCGGGTCGTAGAGGTCCGCCTTTGCGGCTTTAAGCCGGTCCGCAAGTTCCTGCGGCGGGTTGATGAATTCAAAATTCTCGATTCCGTGATTCGCCACCCCGAGCTTCATGCCATGCTTTCTCACGGCAACCGCCAGTTCTCCGATCACATCCCGCTTTGGCCCCATCTGCATCGAGTTGAACGGTGTCACCTTGCTGTCCCACATGGCAAAGTTCTCATGGTGCTGGGCACCGGGCATGACATAGCGAGCACCGGCCCTCTGGAAAAGAGTCGCCCATGCATCCGCATCAAAATGCTCCGCCTTGAACATGGGGATGAAGTCCTTATAGCCAAACTTCTCCACCGGGCCAAAATGCGCGGCGTGCCACTCGCGGAAGTTACCGTGGCCTCCAATCACCTTCATGACGCTGTCGTTGCCCCCGGCATACAACGACTTCTCGTACCATTCGCTTCCATGCGCCGGTACCGAAAAGATGCCAAAGTGCATAAAGATGCCAAATTTAGCCCCGCGAAACCAGGCGGGGACTTTGTAGTTCTCTTTGAGGGACTCCCAGGTCGGCTCCACTGGCCCCGGCGCCATCGGTGTGGGAATCTGCTTTACGGCCTGCTCCACCACCCCTTGGCTGGTCTCGGGAGCCATATCAAATCCAAAGCTATTGCCAGCCTCGCCAGCAGCCTGCGCAGACAGAAGGGTCGGAGCGCCAGCCAGGAACCCGGCGAGCGCCAGAGCGGGCATCAGTACTCCCACCATTCTGGAAAGTGAAAGAAGGCAGGACGGTTTCGTGGCCGTTGATTTTTTAGTCGAAGAATTGCGCATGAGCAAGACCTTTCCATCGATGATGAAGTTCCGATTCAGGAGCGAATCTCTGCCTGTTCAAAGGCCAGGCAGAGACCCAACTACCTTATCGCACTCACTGCCTGAATCGGAACTACAACCTCAACAAAGCCGAGGTCGGCTTTATTTCGACGCGACCGGGTTTCCAGCCTCATCCTGGGCCGATGCCGCCGCTGGCTGGTGCAGCTCATCCAGCACCCGCTGATTCAACCGGTTGCGCATCGCAAACCGCTCTGCCGCGCGGGTCACATAGCGCACCAGGATATCCACGCCTGCGCCCGACGGTCGCAGATTTACAGTAGGCGCGGCGGTGAACTGGCTGAGCCCGTCGTGCCGTGTGCCGCGCTTCCACTCCTGCTCGGCTACCCGTACATCTTCGGCTGTCTCCTGCTTGACTGCCTCATGGATGCGTTCGACCGTGGCATAGGTTTCAGGGGTTGCGGGCACCGAAACAGCAATTTCGTCCCACATCCACTGGCCCGCCGTGGAGAAGTTGAAATACTGCCCGCGAATGGCAAAGTTGTTGAGAAAGGTGACCCGGCGTCCAGTTGGATGCCCCTTGTCCGTCCAGTTGCCGGTTTCGAGCATGGTGGTTCGGAAGAGACCTATTTCGGTCACTTCGCCGCCCACGCTGTTGATTTCAACCCAGTCGCCAACGCGGATACCGTTTTTGCCCATCAGGATGAACCAGCCAAAGAAGGCCAGAATGAAGTCCTGCAATGCCACCGTCAGGCCTGCCGTCGTCAGCCCGAGGATTGTGGAAATCTGGCTGGGTGCGCCAAAGACAAACATCAGCACGACGGTGACGCCGAGCAGTTGAATCCCCAGTTTCAGGATCGTTCGCAGCGTGTGCATCCGCCTGCGGTCGAGAGTGGGCCGGCTCAGCAGCCGCTGTACCAGTGCGTCAAGCAGAATGATGAGCATCAGGAGCAAAGCCACGACTGCCAGGGATTGCAGAATCAGGTGCAACAGAATGCGATGCTGAAGAACTACCTGGGCTGACCACTTTCCGTAGACCGCTGCCAACTGCTTCTGGGTTTGAATCCTGTCGTCAAAAAGGCTCAGCAGTTGCCGTTCTGCGCGCCGGTCGCGGATGCTGTCGAGCTTTGCGGTGCGGCCAATTGCTGCGGCATCAACAGTCGCGCTGCTGGCTGCGGCTGCATCCAGCTTTGCCTCAAGTGCATTGTGCTGCACGGTCAGCGCGGCGGCGTCTGTCTGCGCCTGGCGCATCGCCTGCTCAATCAGCACCCTGCGGCGATTCTGGCTGTTCCACGCTTTGATCAGTTGCGCCAGCGTGCGGTACTGCGCAGCCGAGAGCACGGCGACCTGCCCCGTTGCATGTGCCTCGGTGTCGTACTTGTGCATGGCCGCTTCATGCTCGGTAAGCTCATCCTGAATGCGGCCCCGGTCATCGCCCGTGGCCCGCGCCAGATCTTTCTGCGCATCGTCGAGCTGGTCATTATCCAGCCCCAGCTGGGCTTTCGCAATCTCCAGATCGTCAGCATTGTCTGTATCGTTTGAGCCAGGCGGCGGCGTCAGATCTTTGATTTCCTGTTGGTCTTGTTTGACCAGATCCTGCAGTTCGTTGACCTTTTGTTCAAGAGCCTGGGCATCGCCGGCAAGCTTCTCGTTTTGAATGCGCAGAGTTGCCTCGCGCAGCGCAGTGGCAAAGGCCTGATCGACTTCGTGGTCTGCCAGATGCTCCGCTTCCTGTGCAAACCCGCGCTCTTCATTGGTGATGGCCAGTGGAGCGAGTGCTTCTGCGGTCTGCCATGGACGCAGATCAACCAGGGTTTGCTGGCTGCCCGAGAGGCTGCTCAATCCTTTGGGCTTGAGGAATGAGAGCTGCTCCATGGAATCCCGTGTCGTCCAGGAAAAGAGCAGGCAGGCAGCCAGGAGGGCCAGAAGTATGGAAGCGAGGATCAGCCGCGTCTTGCCCAGGAACCTCTGGGCTGGATGGATGGTTGGGGTCGGGGTTGCGGTCGTATCTGGAGTCGGGGCCGGGGTCGCATCTGGAGTCGGGGCCGGGGGAGGCACGTTTATCATTCTTCCATTGTCACAGATTGTCGATTTCAATAACGATTCCGAATCGAGATTCGGAAGCAGGAATCGAACCTGCCTTTCCGGCCATTCCTTTCGGCATGAACCACTGGAACGACCGGCTCTACCGATGAAGTATCCGTAACCTGCGCCACCGGCCAGGGTGGTTGTTGTGTCTGCTGAAGTCTGCTTTCAGGCGTGCCACTCTACTAACTCGGCCACTTTTGACCTACAGACAAAGCTCCGCCTCATCGCTGCAACTTACTTATTGCAGCGATAACTTCAGGCACAGCTTTTCTAAGTCGTCCCGAGGGAACTAACGAAGACAGGGGCTTATCAATTACAAGTTGATAAACCTGTCTTCTTCGCCACTCGGGCCCCTGTTGCATTTTCAGTGATCGTAAAAGTGGAATCGGATGTTGCGCCTCGACTGAAGATCAATCGAAGACACAGCACAAACGAGACCAGCCGGTACGATGCTTCAAATACAGCAGGAACGGCTAAAAAGCTAATAGGTATGCGCTTTGCGTAGGAGGCAGACACCAGCAGGGCTACTGGAAATTGAGAGACCACACCCGGGAGCCGGTCGAGACGACAAGCGTCTGTCCTGGCCTGCGCACTGCAATTTGCGAATTGTGCGTTCTGTGTTTCATCGGGTGATTCTCCTACGCTGAGTTAGATTGCCATAGGTTGATCAGAAAAGGCAAGAGACTTTTGCAAAATACTTGTAATTATTTTCCAGAAGATAAGTTAGCAGTTAGTGGGTGAAGACGCTTGTCTGATTCGCCTACGAACGACGAACCCATACTGCCTGCATCTTTCTGCCGCACACGAGCCTCGTGCCGGTGCTGTAGACTGGACTTCGCATGGCTGCAACCCCCTCCACAAACTCCGCGCTGCGGATTGCCGATGACATTACCCAGCTCGTGGGTTCGACGCCTATGCTGCGCCTGGGGCGGATTGCGCCCCCTCCAGCAGCTGTGATCTTTGCCAAGCTGGAGTTCCTCAACCCCGGCGGCAGCATCAAAGACCGCGCCGCGCTGGGCATGATTCTCGACGCTGAGGCGCGCGGGCTGCTGCAACGCGGCTCCACCATCATCGAGGCGACCGCGGGCAATACCGGCGTGGGACTGGCGCTGATCGGCGTGAATCGCGGCTACAAAGTGCTGCTCTTTGTGCCCGAGGGGTTTGCCGAGGAGAAGTGCATCCTGATGCGCGGCTTTGGTGCGGAAGTCGTCCGCACCCCGGAAGCTGAAGGCATGGGCGGCGCAATTCGTCGCGCACGCGAAGCCGGGGCGATCATTCCCGGAGCTTTTATCGCGCTGCAGTTTCAAAATCACGCCAATCCCGACTACCACCACGACACGACCGCCGCCGAGATCTGGGAGCAGATGGAGGGCGCCACCAAGGGGATTGACGGCTTCGTGGCCGGAGTCGGCACCGGCGGAACCTTCTCAGGCATTGCGCGCTTCCTCAAGGAGCACAACCCCGCCGTGATCAACGTTGCCGTCGAGACTCAGGGGTCCATTTTGCAGGGCAACCCGCCCGGACCGCACAAGGTCGAGGGGATCGGCGTGAGCTTCATTCCAGAGACCTTTCATCGCGAATTCTGCGACCGCATCGTGGCGGTTTCTGACGAAGACGCCTTCACCATGGTCAAGCGCCTCGCTGCTGAAGAGGGCCTGCTCGGCGGCTCAAGCGCAGGAGCCATCGTCTTTGCCGCCGCCGCTCTCGCCCGCGAACTAGGCCCCGGCAAGCGCATCGCCCTCATCATTCCCGACTCGGCTGAACGCTATCTTTCGAAACAGATATTTGAAGGCGGGCGATGAGATTGCGGCGACTGGCAGTTCCCGCAGCGACTCTCATTTTTTGGGCTATGGTGCTCCATGGCCAGGGCTCAGAGGTGGTGGTGCATCAAAGGCCAATTCACGTGCGCCACTTCGCCGGCAAAATTGTCGATGTCAAAGGGATGACCGTCGAATACGCCACAGTTGAGCTGCATGACCTGAAAACTCACCGGCTGCTGGCGTCAACCTTCGCCGACGGAAAGGGCTACTTTGCCTTCGATGACAAGAAATATGGCAAACGCATCGAGCTGCGCGTCATCCAGAAGGGGTTTGACGTGGCCGTGTACACCGTCATGCTCAAGCCTTTTGGGGACCAGCAGATCCGGCTCGTGATCACCGTCGCAACCTGATTGGGTCGAATGCAAACGGCAAACAGAACGCTGTAAGCTAGGAATCAGGAGCCAAACGCTGACCATGCCTGACTACAAATACTCGACACTCGCCGTCCACGCCGGGCAGTATCCCGATCCGCAAACCGGGGCGGTGAATGTGCCGCTCTATCTCACCTCGACGTTTGAGCTGACGGGGATTGGCGAAAATCGCGGCTGGGATTATTCGCGGGGCGGCAACCCGACGCGGGACCGGCTGGAGGAGTCACTGGCGGCGCTTGAGGGCGGCCGGTCAGCACACGTCTACGGCAGCGGTATGGCTGCAATTTCAGCGTTGTTTGGCTCCCTCAAGGCTGGCGACCACCTGATTTGTTCGCACAACGTCTATGGCGGCACCACGCGGCTGCTCAACCTGGTGATTGTGAATTACGGCATCGAGGTGGAGTACGTAGACCTTGCCGATCTCGCCGCGCTGGCTGCCGCGCTCAAACCCAATACCAGACTTGTGCATGTCGAGACTCCTACGAATCCTCTGATGCAGCTCACCGATATTGCAGCGGTCTGCGCATTGGCTCATAAGGTTGGCGCCGAAGTCAGCGTTGATAACACCTTCCTTTCGCCCGCCTTGCAGAGCCCGCTGGCGCTCGGCGCTGACATTGTGATGCACTCGACGACCAAGTTTTTGAACGGCCACTCGGACGGCCTCGGCGGCGTGCTGGTGGCGACAACGCCAGAGCAGGCGGCACAGTTTCACCTGATGCAAAAGGCCCAGGGCGGCATTCTCTCCCCCTTTGAGTGCTTTCTCGTTCTGCGCGGCATCAAGACCCTGCCGCTCCGGATGAAGCAGCATGAGGAGAATGGACGCGCGGTGGCCGAATTCCTCGCGACGCACCCCAAGGTCGAGAAGATTTTCTATCCCGGCCTGAAGTCCCATCCGCAACACGAACTGGCCGTGCGGCAGCAGAAGGGCTTCGGCTCGATGATGGCTCTGGAGCTGGGTTCGCGGGAAGCGGTGGAGCGGTTCCTGAAATCGATCAAGCTTTTTCTGAATGCAGAATCGCTGGGCGGGGTGGAGTCACTGGCGTCGAATTCCGCGACGACGACCCATGCGTCCTTGTCGGATGAGCGGCGGCTGGAGATTGGGATTACTCCCGGCCTGGTCCGGCTCTCGGTCGGCATCGAAGACAAGGACGATTTGATTGCTGACCTGGAGCAGGCACTGGGGTCAGTCTAGGCAGCCTCTCCCGACGGCATGGATCTGCGTTGCGCACAGTTCAACAGCGATTGCAAAACGCATGTCGTGTATTGCAATGAGGTTGACGGCGATTGCAACTTGCGCACGGGCGATTGCAACTTGCGCACCGGCGATTGCACTTCGTTCAGGTCGCAAACTGTCCATCGACCCACCCGCAGCCTAGTTAAGAGTCAGGGTGATTTTGCGGGTGTCGCCTCCGGTTGAGGTCACCGCGATCTCCCCGTCGGCTCGCTTGCAGATGCTTTTGAACTTCTCGCCCCACTCGATCAGGATCAATGCGTCCTCCGTCTGAAGATCGTCAAGGCCGAGCGAATCAAGCTGGCGTTCGGCGTCAAGGCGGTAGAGGTCGAGGTGGAGGAGCTTGACAGGTTTACCGTCTGGCTGGCCGTTTTTGGTTCCTGCATACTCGTGAATCAGCGTGAAAGTCGGGCTGGTCACCTCGTCGGGGTCGGCTGCTCCCAGAGCACAGGCGATGCCTTTGACGAGCGTAGTTTTGCCCGCGCCGAGGTCGCCCCGGAGAATGAGAAGACGAGGCGGAGTGAGCAGGTCAGCGAGTTTGCGGCCAATCGCGATGGTGCCTGCGGCGGATTTTGTTTCAAACTCCCGCAATGTCGGCGGCGCTTTGGGCAGTGTTTTACTCATGGCATCCCCTGTAGCCAACAATAGCCGCTTTCAGCCTGTGGATGAAAGCGGAAAGCCCGGTACAAATTGGCGAGGGAGTCGGTGGCGAGCAGCGTGTGCTGATCTCCGCCTGGGCCAGGCTGCTCGACGGTAAAGTCAGCGGCAAGGCCGTGAAGGTAGACGGCAGCCTCTACGGCCTCCGCAGGCCTGTCGGGATGCTGGGAAAGTAGTCCCGCAATCAAGCCCGTGAGCAGGTCGCCGCTGCCCCCTTTGGCCATGGCTGGATTGCCGCTGGTGTTGATGGCAACACTGCCGTCCGGGTGTGCAATGAGCGTACGCGAGCCTTTGAGAACCAGCGTGACTTGATTGCGGACGGCGAATTCGCGTGCAATTTGCAGGCGGCTGGCTTGAACCTCGCTGGTAGACTTGCCGGTCAATCGGGCCATTTCCCCTGGATGGGGCGTGAGAATCAGAGTGCGGTTTGCGGCAACGGTGGCGAGATAGCCCGGCTGCGTTGCCAGCGCATTGAGCGCGTCGGCGTCCGCAACGGCGGGCAGACTTGTAGCCTGAAGCAGGCCGAGTGCGAATTCAATTGCCTCTCGGGTACTGCCAAGACCGGGGCCGAGGGCAAGAACAGTGATGCGATCCATCAGCGACTTGAGGCAATCTGGGCTGAGGTTGTCCGGGGAGATTTCTCCGGAGGGAGTGGTAGCCAGCGGCTGGGTCATCAACTCAGGCGCGATGGCTGCAACGAGAGGAAGCACAGCAGAGGTCACGGCAGCGGTGACCAGGCCCGCGCCTGAACGAAGAGCGGCAAGCGCTGCCATGGCCGGTGCGCCAGATTTGCCGGGGCTGCCGCCAATGACCAGAATATGGCCGAAGTTACCTTTGTTCGCACCCGTTGGACGGGGGAGGTCGGCAATCGTTTTGGCAGTACCTGCCCAGTGGAGATCCAATTTGGAGACGATTGCCGGTCCTGGTGAGCCGATGGGAGCGACGACGATGGGCTGGTTCCAAAGGCGGGTGAGATGGCCAAAAACGTGGGCGGACTTGGGCGCGGTGAATGTGATGACGGCGTCAGCGGGAAAGACATTCTCTGCTGAAGCTGAGGTCGAATCTGCTTCCCAGCCGCTGGGCAAGTCGATGGCGACGATGGGTGCAATGGGCGCAGAGGTTCGTATCCATTGGAGTGCGGCAAGGGGCAGACCGCGCAAAGGTGTTTGAAAGCCGGTGCCGAGCACTGCATCAAGGATGAGATCGGCAGCGAGAGCATCCGGATGGAAGACAAATTCCTCGGCATCCGCAATGAAGCGGAGAGAGACCCTCTCGTTGAGCGTGGGTTCGAGCAGTTCCTGCATGGCAGTTTTTGCGTCCGCGCGGAGCCCTTCAGGGTCGCCGAGCAGCAGGACGGTTACGGCACAGCCAGCAGCCGCAAGCAGCCGCGCGGTCATGAGGCCGTCGCCACCGTTGTTGCCACGCCCGCAGAGAATGGTGATCCTGGTTGCCAGCGGAAACTGTCGGCGCACAAAGGTGAACACGGCTTCGGCCGCATGGCGCATGAGTTGGAGTGAGGAGATGCCGAATTCTTCGCTGGTGACGCGGTCGCATGCCTGCATCTCTGCAGCAGAGAGAATCTTCATGGGATAAGGGTACATGGAGATTCAGTCGGAGATGAACGGTTTACCCGTCTGCGGCCTTCATAGAAACGGGGATGGAGTCTTTTTGGACTCCATCCCCGTGTTGCTGCCATGGTGCCGACGCTGGGTTTGGTGATTACTTGATGCTGACCTTGGGTTCTACAGAGAGGCCGGGGCGAAGGCTGCGATCTTTGTCTTCGCTGGCGAGGTCGGTAAAATCGACGCGGACGGGCAGGCGCTGCACAACTTTGACGTAGTTTCCAGTCGCGTTCTCGGGCGGAAAGAGCGAAAGTACAGAGCCGGTAGCACCGCCGATCTGGGAAACCTTGCCATGGTAGGTTTTGCCGGTGGCATCAACTGTGATTTCAACGGATTGGCCCGCGACGATGTGCTTGAGCTGGGTTTCCTTGAAGTTCGCAGTGACCCACAGATCGTCGAGAGAAACCAGGGTCAGGAGGTTCTGGCCTGCTGAAATGTTCTGGTTGGGTTCGAGGCTTTTGCGGGTGATGATTCCGTTGGCCGGGGCCAGGATTTTGGTATAACCGAGGTTGAGTTGTGCCTGGGCAAGCTGCGCTTCGGCCTGGGCAACCTGAGCGAGAGCTCCCTGGGCGCGCGCGTTTTGTACGGCGACCTGCTGAGGACCAGTTTCAGCAGACTTGAATGAGGATTGGGACTGGGACTCGCGCTCGTGAGCTACTTTAACGAACTCGGCAGCCGCCTGTTCACTGGCCAGGGCGCTGGCGAGGGTAGCATTCGCAGCATCGGCGGCGGCTACAGCAGCGTCAAACTGCTGCTTGCTGATGACGTCTTTGGCGACCAGGGGACGATAGCGCTCGAGGTCTGCGGAAGTCTTGGTCGTATTTGCTCTGGCTTCGGCGACCTTGGCGTGAGCAGCTTCCAGCTGGCTTTCGGCCTGGAGAACTCCTGCGTGTGCGCTGGTGATGTCTGAACCCGCCGAGCGGAGGGTGCTGCCAGTATTGATTGAGGTGATGGGGACGGCGACTCGAGCGGCCTCGGCGTTGGCCTTGGCGTTGGCGACTGCGGCCAGGGCATTCTGCACGCCGACCTGGTAGTCAGCTGGATCGAGTTCAGCGATGACGGTACCCTTGGTCACGAGCTGGTTTTCATCCACGTCGATTTTGATTACAGTACCGGCAATACGCGAGCTGACCTGAATCAGGTGGCCGTTAATCTGGGCGTCGTCCGTATCTTCGGTAAAGGTCGAGCGCCAGTAGAAATAGCCTGCGCCGAGGATGAGGACGGCGAGGATGATGAAGAGAATGCCCCGACGGCTCTTCTTTGGCACTTCGGTCTGCTTTTGTTCCGGCTGTTCACCGGAAGCTGGAGTTGCTTCCGCCACGATCACTTACCTCCCAGATATTCTTTGTAGTTTTGCGCCACACCGAGGGCACGAGCCAGATTGAGTTTGGCTACGTTGTGCTGGTAGAGGCTGTTAACGTATTGGCTGTTGGCCTGGGCGACGGACTGCTGCGCCTCAGAAACGGCGAGGTTGTCACTCACACCGGCTGCGTACCGCTGCTGGGCTTCAGACAGGATCTCAGTGGAGAGCTCGACGCTGGAGTGAGCAACCTCTACCTGCTGTTGCGAGCTGGCAATGTCGAGGAGCGCGTCGCGGACGTCAGCTTCAATCTGCGCATCGAGATCGCTCTGGTGAGCGCGCTGATTGTCAAGCTCAGACTGGGCAGCTTCTGCTTCGCCGCGAAACTGAGCTTCTTTGAAAATGGGGATAGTGAGGGTGCCGCTGGCGTTGAACGTGCCGTGAGAGTGGCGAACATTGACGCCAATATCCCCGAAGTCGGCATCGACCTTGAGGCTAGGCAGGCGGTCGGCGGTGGCAGCCTTGCGCAACTCAACCTGCGCCGCGGTCGCTTCAGCTGAAGCCTGACGGTCTTTGCGGTTGCTCAGCGCCTTCTTGATTGCGGTTTGCACGTCTGGCTGATCAAAAGCGGTGTAGGGTGCGGTGTCAACAAGCTCAAAAGTCTGCGCCATGGGGAGTCCGATGACGTGAGCGAGGGCGAGCTTGTCCTTTTCCTTCTGATTGCGGGCGACAATGAGCTGTTGCTGGAGCCCCTGATTGTCGACTCGGGCGCGCAGTTCGTCGAGGCGGGGTGCAGTGCCAGCGCTATGGCTGTCGACGGCCTGCTTGAGCGAGACGCCGGATGTGGAGACCTGGGCATCAAGAGACTCAATCTGCGCCTGATCGGCGAGGATGCGGAGGTAGGCGTTGCCGACGGTGAGAATAACCATCTGGCGTGCATCCTGCGCGGTGAGCTCGGCGGCGGCAAAGTTGTGGCGGGCTGCCATGTAAGTGCGCAGGGAGTTGAGGCTGACCACGGTCCAGGAGAGGTTGGCTCTGATATCGGTGTAGCCGAAAGGCCCGATGATGGTGGGGAAACCGGGAATGCGGAGGCCCTGGGCGGCAAGGTCGTTCTGCAGCAGGACTTCCTTGACAGTCGCGTCGATCGAGGGCAGCAGTGCCTGGAGGTCCTGGAGGCGCTGACCGCGGTAGCTTGCCTGCTGATTGTTTGAGAGCAGCAGGCCGAGGTTGTTTTTGAGTCCGCGCTGAACGGCGTCATCGAAGGTCAGCTGCAAAGACTCAGCGCTCGCAGTGCCTGCCGCAACGCTGCCGCCGTAGGACGAGGCGGGCGCTGGGGCTGGTGCCGACTGCTGCGTGGAGAGGCTAAGTTGCTGAGCAGCAAGAGGCAAAGCAGCGAGTCCCGACACAAGTCCGAAGAGAGCCGCGACCGACAAAGCAGTCGATGTGACTCTCCTGCGGGAGTGGGCTGGGGGGTAGAACAAAATTTGCATGGTTTTAGGCTTCACTGGCTCAATTCATTGAAAAGTTCTGTTGGTAATGGATGCGCTAACCTGCGTGAAGGGTTCCGAAAGTCGCTGGAAGAATGGCAAAAGCTGATGGGAACCGCAGCGCACCCGCGAGCAAAGCACTGTGAAGCCAGACCCCGGGCATAAACGATGACGCACTTAACGCGGCGAGCTGGCATGAATAAGCTGGGAGGCGAGAGAGCACAGTGCCTGCCGAAAGGTTGAGCGGACAGCGTCGGGGGTCCAGGATTCTGCGTTTGGACCGCCGTGCTCGGCGAGCAATCCGGCGGTTTCAGCCGACGACAGGGCGGCGACAGCGCGCAGGACGAAGACCACGCGGAGGGTGGTCGAGAGGCTTTCAAGCCAGTCGCGCAGGCGATGCCGGTCTGGGCCGACCAGCAATTCTTCAAATTCGATCGGGGTGAGGCCCGCAGCAGAGAGGTCATCATCTTCAATGCATGTCATGGGCGCAGAGTCTTCCAACCCCTCTGCGGGAGCGGCGAGAGAGGACGGCGAGCGCTGTTGCAGCAGTTCGATGGCATCGGCGGCCATGGCAAGCCGGGCATTGTGGCTCGCCTCGATATGGTTGGCGCAGGCTGGCAGGTCAACGGTAGAAACGGTTTTTTCGAGCAGGGCGATTGTTTCTTCGCCTTCACCGATAAGCATGGAAGCAATGCGGTAGAGGTCGGCACCGATTTTCTCAAGCAGGCTTTCCCATCCGGTGAAGGCAGCTTCAACGAGGGTTGCATCCTTGGGATGGCCATCGAGCATAGCGGCGACCTTTGCAAAAAACTCTGCACCCTCGGGATGCATCGGTTGCTCGGGAAGAAACGGTGAATCGAGAGGGGTGGAATCGGAGGGCATGAAGTCGCTCCTGACTTGGAAAGAGGGCCTGGGTTGGCGAACGCGGAAACCGCCGAGTATCTTCTTATCCTCCATCCGGGCGGCGGGTCGCGTCAAATTGCCGACCGCAGCAATCGAGGATTTATCGGGAGATTCACGGGAATTGGTCTTGCAATGGGATAAGAGAAAGACTTGAGAGGGATTACATCCAGCAACTGGGAGCGGAGTAGAGGATTGCGGGACGGCTCTAAACGCACTAGACTTTGGATTCTCTGAACAGCGGGAGAAAATCTCTGTCGAGGATCGGATAAGTGACAAGGATGGCCAGGATCGTGCAGCGGAAGAAGCAGTTTGCGGGGCGTGACAAGTCGTGGATGCAGTTCAACGCCCGGGTGCTGGAAGAGGCGGAGGACGAGACCAACCCAGTGCTCGAGAGGGTGAAGTTCCTCTCCATTACTGGCAGCAACCTGGACGAATATGTTGAGATCCGGATGGCAGGGCTGATGCAGCGGACGGAAGATGGGCATACCAACCCGGGCTATGACGGGCTGCCGCCGCAGGAGTCTCTGGATGTGCTGACAACGGAGATTCACAGCTTTGTGCAGGCTCAGTATCGGTGCTGGAAGGACAAGTTGCTACCCGAGTTGCGCAAGCAGGGGATCCGGCTGTTGCAGTGGACTGAGTTAAGCGAGGAGCAGCAGGGGATGGCGCTGGAGTACTTTCAGCGCGAGGTGGACCCTTTGCTGACGCCAATCACCATTGATCCGGCGCATCCGTTTCCGAGGGTTCTCAATCGGGCGCTTTGCCTTGCGATTCTGCTGCGGGCCAAGCGGCGGAGTTCCGGTCCGGCGGTGCTGGGCGTGTTGACGGTGCCACGGGCGTTGCCTCGTTTTGTCCGACTGGCAGACGCGAACGGCAGCTACGACTACATCCTGCTGCAGGACCTGGTCGCGCAGAATCTGAGCGGCATGTACCGGGGTTACGAGGTGCTTGCGCATGCCGCGTTCCGCGTGACGCGGAACTCGAATCTCTATTTTGAGGAAGAAGAATCGCGGTCGCTGCTGGAATCGATTCGAAGTGAGTTGCACAATCGGCGCAAGGGAGACGCAGTGCGCCTGGAGATCGTCAAGGGCGCACACGCCGAGATTCTAGACAAGCTGCGGGTGAACTTTGAGCTTGAGGAGAGCCAGGTATTCTGGGCGGACGGACCGGTCAATCTGGCCCGACTGATGTTCTTTTATGGTGACGTTCAACGGCCAGATCTGAAGTTTGCATCGTTTGTACCGAAACCACTGCATTTGAGCAGGAAAGTCGCGGACGTGTTTGAAGACCTGCGCAACCGGGATATTTTGCTGCACCATCCCTTTGATGCGTACGACCCGGTGGTGAACTTCATCCAGCAGGGGGCACTGGACCCGCGTGTGGTGACGATGAAGCAGACACTTTACCGGACCAGCACAGATTCGCCGATGTTTACAGCGCTGACCGAAGCGGCAGCCACCAAGGAAGTGACAGTCGTGGTGGAGTTGATGGCGCGGTTTGATGAGGCTTCGAATATTCGCTGGGCGCGGAGTATGGAGGATGCCGGGGTTCAGGTCTTCTATGGTGTGGTGGGCTTGAAGACACACTGCAAGCTGGCGATGCTGGTACGGCGGGACGAAGACGGCGTGACGCGGCGCTACTGCCACCTGGGAACGGGGAATTACAACCCCGTTACGGCACGGTTCTACACGGATCTGAGCCTGCTGACCTGTGATCCTGCGATTACGGAGCAGGTACATATGGTTTTCAATTACCTGACGGCGCATGCTGAGATTGATGACTACAAGCCACTGCTGGTGGCCCCGTTGACAATGGCGGAGAAGTTCCTGCAGTTGATTCGCCGCGAGGCGGAGCACGCAGTGGCGGGCAAGCCGGGGCGTATCGTGGCCAAGATGAATGCGCTGCTGGAGCCATCGGTGATTGAGGCGCTGTATGCCGCTTCGCAGGCCGGGGTACAGATTGACCTGATCATTCGCGGGGTGTGCACGCTGCGGCCGGGGGTCAAAGGGCTGAGCGAGAACATCCGGGTGCGGTCAATTGTGGGCAGGTTCCTGGAGCATAGCCGGATATTTCACTTTGCCAACGGCGGCAAGGATGAAATCTACCTGGGCAGCGCTGACTGGATGCCGCGGAACCTCTTTGAGCGGTGCGAGGTGGTCTTCCCGGTGCGAGACAAGGCGGCGAGAACGCGCATTCACGAAGAGATCCTCGCGGCCTATCTGGTCGATACGGTGAAGGCCCGGGTGATGCGGGAGGATGGGAGCTATGTGCGGGCTACGCCGGGAAAAGGTCAGGCGGCATTCAGTGTCCAGGACTTTTTGATGCGGCTTGCTGAGGGAAAGACAGATTTGAGCGCGATTCCGGGGATAGCAACAGCGTCTGCTGTGAAGGCGGTTGCGGTAGCAGTCGAGCCAGCCGTTTAGGCAGGTTGGCTGTAAACGGGAGTTTCATTCTGACTGGCACCGTAAACGGGAGATTACAGGATTAGGCACCACAACGCGTGCAAGTAATAGATTCTAAACAAACATGGGGCTGACGAGAATGGCTATCGGCTTGCAACTGAAGTGCTATCTCTCCAGAGACTGAGCCGCCGAAGTGCGCTTGTCGAATCGGGGGGAGAGACTCTCGGAGGGGCATCATGTTTTCTGGGTTTTCAGGTTTGCGGTCGGTTCGTTCTTGCACGAGGGCGCTTGGGTTGCTTGGGTTGGCGTCCGCAATGGTTTTGCCATTTGTGGGCTGTGGCAGCAGCACGGATATTGATTCCGTTCAAATATCGCCGACCAGCCTGTCGCTGGCAAAGGGTGCGACGGCGCAATTGACCGCAATTGGAACGATCGGCCATGGTCAGCATCCTTCGACCACGGTGAATGTTACGAGTCTGGCGACCTGGAGATCGAGTGTATCGGGCGTGGCGACCGTGAGTTCGACAGGCGAAGTGGTTGCGTTGAGCGCCGGCACAACGACGATAACGGCGAGCATCAAAGGATTTACCGGGTTGCTGGTGAGCAATGATTCGACCGTTACGGTTACTGGCGGAGGCTCAGCAGGCGAGCCTCTGGTATCGCTTTCGGTCATTCCTGGAACGCAGTCGATGGCTTCACCGAACCAGAAGACACAGTTCATCGCGATTGCGACGACCTCTTCGGGGACGACCGAGGATCTGTCTGGCCTGGTTACCTGGAGCTCAAGTGCCGCCAATGTAGCCAAAATTACCAGCGGCGGCCTGGCCACGGGATTGGGCCAGGGAACGACGACGATCACAGCGATTGCGAGCAATCCTGACAAGACGGTGGTGACGGGTTCAGCGAGCCTTACGGTGACAGGCGGAGCATCGGAACCATTTACGGCGATTAACATCAGCCCTGGGACGCAGGCGCTGTCGGCTACAGGTCAGACGGGACAATTCATCGCTCTCGGTACGGCTGGCATGAGCGGCCTGAATCAGGACGTGACGAATTCTGCCCAGGTGAAGTGGACGTCGAGCGTTCCGAGCATCGCCACGGTGGCGACCTATCCAGCGGCCTCTCCGGGGCTGGTTACCGGCGTCAGCGCGGGGACGACGACAATTACGGCCAAGCTGACGAATCCTGATGGCACTTCGTTGACATCGACTTCAACGGTGACGGTCTCAACCACGTCCGCGCCCGAACCCCTGCTTTCTTTGCAGATCATTCCGACGGATGTCACTGTGGGTAATTTGCTGGATACCGGTCAGTTCATTGCGATCGGGACATTCTCGACAGCGCCTACGGTGCAGGATCTGACGAACTCGCCTAACCTGACGTGGATCTCATCCTTCCCGACGATTTTTCCGATTAACAACACCGGAGTGGCGGGGGCGCCAGCCGGGGTGATTACGGCCTACGGGGACGGCACTGCAGTCGTCATTGCGGAAGCCAGGAACCCGGACGGATCGATCGTGAGCGCGACTGCTACCTTCAATTGCCCGCTGGTGCTGCCGAATCCTCCAAACACACCGGGTTCCTGCTATCCCGGGTCGGAAGCGCCTTCATTGCTGGCGACGCTGACGGTCTTCAATACGGGTATCAACACCAAGGACTGGCTGGTCGAGGCTGATTCGGCAACGGGCACCAAGAACGTACTGCATTGCGGGCCTGGTTCTTCGAAAGCCGGACTCGGTGGATCGGTATGCGTGGCCACTTACCCAGTTGGGACGCTGGTGACTTTGACCGCTCCGGCAGGGACGGGCAAGTTTGGCGGATGGTCGTCAAACTGCACGTCGACTGGCACGGTCACGGCGGCTGGACCGAATAGCTGCACGGTGAAGTTGGCGACCAACGATACGGTGGGAGCGATCTTCAACTAAGAGCTGGGCAGGCGGATGTTGCAACCTGCCTGCTCTGGAATTGAGCCCCCAATTGAATCCCTGGCCAGTGATGCTGCTGGCCAGGGATTTTTGCGTGGCGAAGACAAGGCGTAAACGGGGGGGGAGGGGGGGGGGTAGTTTTTGGGTTTTGGGAGTGCAAATATTGCAATTTGCAATATTTTGGCCGATTGACTTTTACTGAGAGGGTCGGATGGCGATTGGGGCGGTTTCGCGGGTTTTGCTGGGGTTCGCCACATGAATCTCTCCCTTCGGCTGTGCCGGTGGGATACCGGAGCGACCGCCTGGATTGATTGTGCGCCTTTTGGGGTTAATTGCACGCAGGGTCTGGAAGGGAATTTTGAGGGAATGGGGAGTCAGGATTTTGCTGGTGCTGAAGGTTTGTCGAGGTGGAGGAACCCATGTCTTAGAAGCGGGACATAGGACACCCGGCAACAGCAGATTCCCTGCGGCAATGACAGAGAGAAAAGCAAGGGCAAGAGCGGGACTGACATTTCTGGTTTCCCACGCCAGCCACAAAAACAAGGGTGTGGCGAGGGTGGGGCGTCCGGATTCGGCCCGATTCAGGCCCGATTCAGGCTCGTGCCAGCTGGTCCAGACTGGTTCAGGCTCGTTCAAGCTCGTTCAGGCTCGTTCAAGCTGGTTCAAGCTGGTTCAAGCTGGTTCAGGCTCGTTCAAGCTGGTTCAAGCTGGTTTAATGGCGGCGGGATTTGGCTGTGGATTTAGGCGCGACGCTGTTCAAGCGCGCGTACTCAGACCTGGCCTCTTTGAGGCGGGGCAGATCGGGGTCGGCGTCTTTCCAGATTGCGAGGACGATCTTGTAGGCGAAGCCAGCTTCCATTGTCTTCTGCTGGGCGGCGAGGGCGCGCGCGAGGCCGAGTTGAGCGAGCGGGTAGTCGTGAGAGAGCGGAGCGATGCCGGGGTGGTCGAGAATCTTGTGAAACTCAGCCTCAGCCAGCTCGGGCTTGTGAGCGGCGAGGTAGGCACGTCCGCGCAGGGCGGGAATATCAAAGCTGCTGAGATCGTAGGGAGATGCTGGTTCGAGCGCGGTGACGGCGTCGTCTGGCAAGTGCTGATTGAGAGCGACGGCGGCCCGGACCTGCGGGGCGTGGAGCTGCTGCCAGAGAATCGAGTTGGGATGATCTTCGAGGGCTTGCTTGAGGAGCGATTCGGCGCGGGTGGTTTCACCGACGTGGGCCCAGGCTACGGGAATATCGGCGGATTCGGGAACCGCTCCCAGACGAGTTAACTGGGCGTGTGCACCTTCGACGAGGCCGAGCTCTGCCTGAATGCGCGGGACCTGGGCGAGGATACGGTTGGCTTTATCGCTCTGGCCCTGCTTGCGATAGGTATCGGCAGCGGCGGTAAAGATGGCCAGAGCTGCCCGAGCGCGACCCTCGGCGAAGGCGATGAGGCCCTGCTGGAGCTGCATTTGCGGGGCGTCAGAGGAATTCCGGCCCCATGCGAGCTGATCATCAATCGCGGGCTGGTCGAGGCGAAGGAAGGCAATTTGCAGGAGGAACTGGTGGATTTCGAGGCCGTCGATCTGGCGGTGGATGGATTCCTGGCAGGTTTTGGTGGCCTCTTCAAACTGGCCGAGATGCATCTGGGCGCGGCCGAGGATGACGTAAGCAGCCGGGTTGTCGGGATTGAGATCGAGTGCGCGGCGGGCGGGGTCAAGGGCCTGGGTTGGCTTGCCAATCTGTATGAGGAGGTCGGCGAGGCTGGTGAGCGGGACGGGGTTGTGCGGGAAAAACTTTGCCCACTGCTCGTAGTTGCGCTGGCTGGCCTGAATGTCGCCCGTAATCCGGTCATGATAGGCGGCGGTGAGGATGAGGCGGTGCTGTTGGTCAAGTGAATCGCGCAGCTCGTAGGCGTGGGCGAGGGCGGCGCGGGAAGGCTCGTCCAATCCGAGGCTGGCCTGCACCGCTGACAGGTCTGCGTAGGCGAGGGCAAATTTGGGGTCGAGGAAGATGGCACGCTGGTAGCGCTGCTGTGCGTCGTTGAGCTTGCCCTGCTGCTGGAATTGCGCGGCCTCGGTGTAGGCACGAAGAGCGTCAAGGGAGGGCGGTCGTTCGGCAAAAAGCGGCTTTTGGAACGCAGCGACAGAGCTGGAGGACTCGCCGAGTTGGTGGCGCAAGTCGAGCGCGACTTTATCGAGAACTGAGATGACGGCGTCTGGATTGTCAGCGATGCCGCGGCTCTGGGCGAGATCTTTGCCGGTGGCGGCGTCCATGGCCTGTACGGTGACCATGAATTTCTGCGTGAGAGGGCGGATACTGGCGGTAACGCAGGCCTGGCCGTTCAGTTGCTGGCAGAGTTGGCGGGCGGCGGAGACGAAGATATGCGAGCCGGAGGGAAGCTTGAGTGCATCGAAGGCCTCGGCGACGCGCGCTTCAGGGGCGACGCTGAGGTAGGGCGATTGCTGCAGGTCGAGGGTCAGGGCGGTCTTGAGCGCCTGGTCGAACTGGTGGTTGGTCGTGGAATTTTCGAAGTTCGCCAGGACGAGGCGGAGAGAGCCCTGGTCTGTTTGAGCGAGGGGCCGATGGAAGGTCTGCCAGCCATACCAACCGCCCATGGAAAGGAGCGCAACCGCCACGACGAGCCCGGCGATGAGGACTGGACTGAAGCCCAGGGGGCGTTTGTCTGATGCATCGGCCGATTCGTCGAAAGTGGGGGGCGAGGAGTCTTCGCTGCGAATTTCGGGGGACGGGTCCAGGCGGGGGATTTCAGTGACCGGCGGGGTGAAACGGTAGCCGCCGGCGACGGTAAGCAGGACGCGGTCACCGGGATCGATGCCATTGAGGGCTTTGCGGAGGAGGAAGATGTGCTGGCCGAGATTGCTCTCTTCGGCTTCTGCGTGGTGAAAGAGGGCGTGGAGCAGGTCTTCGCGGGCGACGAGGCGCTGGGGGTGGAGGACGAAGAAGGCGAGGACGTCGAAGGTGCGGGGACTGATCGTGATGGGGTTCCCGGCGCGGAGTAGGGTACGCTGGGCCAGGTCGATTTCGAAGTCGATAAATCGGTACTTGCCTTGCTTCTTCAGAGACATAACAGAGCTGAGACCGGCGCACAAGTTCTTGAGATAACTAAGGTAACAGGCTGGGCGGGTGGAGACAATCGAATGCGTGGCAATTAGAGCGGGCTGAACGCGCTGTAGTCCAGGTTGAAGTTCATCGAGGTGAAACGCAGCAAATTCAAGTCCATTTAGACTGGAAGAGCAGGGCGGACTTTTTCTTACAGAGAGCAGAGACACTTTTGGCGACACTTTTGAATGGGCAGGGACTGACGAAGTCCTTTGGGGCGGCAGCACTTTTTCGGAATATTGGTTTTGTGGTGGACGAGGGCGACCGGATTGGGCTGATTGGGCCGAACGGATCGGGGAAATCGACGCTGCTGGGCGTGCTGGCCGGTGAGATTGATACCGACGAGGGCGAGGTGGCGCGCAAGAAGCTGACCAGGCTGAGCTATGTGGCGCAGGTGTCGGAGTTCCCTGCCGGAGTGACGGCGCGGGACGTGATTCACGATGCGCTGAAGGAGGCGCACGTACACGAGAGCGAGTGGGAAGGGCGCACGGCAGAAACGCTGGGGCGGGCAGGTTTTGAGGATTTTGAAACCGAGGCGGCGACCTACTCCGGGGGATGGAAGAAGCGGCTCTCGATCGCGATAGCGCTGGCGCAAAAGCCGGATGTGCTGCTGCTCGATGAGCCTACAAACCACCTGGACCTGGCGGGCATTGAGTGGCTGGAGGAGTTGCTGGCGACTGCGCCGTTTGCGTGCGTGGTGGTGAGCCATGATCGCTATTTCCTGGAGAATGTGGCGACCGAGATGGTGGAGTTGAACAAGCAGTATCCCGAGGGGCTGCTGCGGGTGCACGGGAACTATTCGCAGTTTTTGGAGCAGAAGGAGTTGTTTTTGGAGTCGCAGGCCAAGCGGCAGGAGTCTCTGGAAAATCGCGTGAAGCGCGAGATGGAGTGGCTCAGGCGCGGGCCCAAGGCGCGGACGACCAAGAGCAAGGCGCGGATTGGCAGCGCGAATGAGCTGATTGGTGAGTTGAAGGACATGAAGGGGCGGGCGCAGGTTTCGAGCGCGGGGATTGATTTTTCTGCGACCGAGCGGCAGACAAAGCGCCTGGTCGAGCTGAAAGATGTGGTCTACCGGATTGGCGAGCGGACGCTGCTGGATGGATTGAATTTCAACGTCACAGCGGGGATGCGGGTCGGACTGGTGGGTCCAAATGGAAGCGGCAAGACAACGCTGCTGCGGCTTTTACTGGGGCAGACGGAGACGACGGCGGGTGAAATCAAGCTGGCGAACATGCTGCGCATTGTGTACTTCGATCAGACGCGGGTGTTGAACGAGAAGGTAACGCTGCGGCGGGCGCTGGCACCGGAGAGCGATTCGGTGATTTATCAGGATCGCGTGATTCATGTGGCATCGTGGGCTTCGCGATTCCTTTTTACGGGGGAACAGTTGAATCAGCCGGTAGAGCGGCTGAGCGGCGGCGAGCGGGCGCGGGTGCTGATTGCCAATCTCATGCTGCAGCCTGCGGATCTGCTGCTGCTCGATGAGCCTACCAATGATCTGGATATTCCTACGCTTGAGATATTGGAAGAGAGCCTGCTGGAGTATACGGGGGCGCTGGTGCTGGTAACTCATGACCGCTATATGCTTGACCGCATTTCGAATGTGGTGCTGGGGCTCGATGGCCTGGGGAATGCTGAGCGGTTTGCGGACTATTCGCAGTGGGAGCAATGGCAGGAGGCGCAGAAACGCGCAGAAGCAAAAGGGGTTTCGGCGCGATCTGCGGCGGCTGGGCAGCCGGCAAATGCGGAGCAGGATGGTGGAGGGTCTGGGGGTAAGAAGAAGCTATCGTACATGGACGCCCGGGATTACTCGACGATTGAGGCGCGGATAGCTGCTGGAGAAGAACTGTTATCCGAGAAGAAGGCGATGTTGGAGTTGCAGGAAGTAGTTACGGATGCGGCGCGACTGCAGATAGCCCTGGCGGAGGCAGAAGCGGCGCAGAATGCCGTGGATACTCTCTATGCGCGATGGGCTGAGCTGGAAGCGAAGCAATATGAACTGGGCTGAGTCGGGGATGACTCAGCCTCATTCGAATTAGTGGCCTACGCGAATATTCGACAAGCTGTCGAGTAGCCCGAAGATATTCAAGAGCCATAGCACGACGCCGATGACGACGATGGCGTTCAAGATGGACTTGATAGTCGATTGCATGGGAATGAAGCGATTGACGAGCCAGAGCAGAATACCGACGACAATCAGGACGAGCAGGACGTGGAGCAACGGTACTCCGCCGGAGGAACTGACGAGGACCCGGCTCAGGGCCAGGTTGATGGTGGCAAATTGAGTGAGTAGCATCTGACTTAGCGGCATTTCTTTCTCCTCGCGCATTGAAACGGCTGACCGGGTCTACTTTGGTATCCCGGCCAGCCAATTGATTTGGTCAAGTTAGGTGAGCTGGAGCTACTTGTTGTCGCCGTGCTCTTCAGCGTGAGCCGAGGCGGAGCGGACGGCAGTGAGGAAGCCTTCGGCGGCCTCTGGCGTCGGAACTTCGCCGGCGAGAACCTTACGGAAGGTCGGTTCGTGGCCGTAAATGGCGAACGTGGAATCATCATCCTGCTGCACGACGGCGCCCTCGAGGGTGAGGCCGGCGAAGAGGCCCTTGGTTCGGGAATAGCTGAGGATTTCGGTGTTCATTTTCCAGTCGGTGCCGGCGACTGCCTGGCGGCCTACGGGGCCTGCGGCAACGGCACCTTCGCCGCTGAGTTCAAACTTGCTTGAGAGCAGGTGCTGCACGCCGCGGTCATTCATGACGAGCATGATGAGATCGACCTTTTCGATGCCAATCTGGAGGCCCCAGCTGCCGCCGCCGACGGAGACAAACGCGGGTGCGCTCCAACCAGTTGCGGTGCGGCAGGTGGCTACGCCTCGACCGTGCTTGCCGCCGAAGACGAAGCCGCCCTTGATAAGGTCAGGAACGACGATGATGCATTTGGCGTCATCGAGCACTGACATCGGCATGCCGTGATCGGGAGTCTGCTGGATGCTGTGGAGAACTTCTGCGGCTTCCTGGAGGCGCTCGACGGAGTCTTCACGTCCAGAGGATGCCCATAGGTTGGCGCTGGTAATGGCAAGTGCGCCGACTACAACTGCTGCTGCAATTTTCATAATTTCTTCCTTTGTGGTTGCGTGAAGCCATAATGTTGACCGGATGCTTCGACGACTAAGCCCTTGAGACCGATAATCCAGGGCGATAAGCGTCTGAAAACATGGGTTGCCGAGAAGGATGATACCTGCAACTCATCACACAAGTAGTCTGGCCGAATCGCCCTTGCTCTGTTGTGCCAATCTGCTCATTGCGGCATCTTTTCCCTGGACGAGGCCGCAGGCACAGCGGAGGAGGATGGAGCTGAAGTCGAGGCTGCCGGCATGGGTGTTCCGGTTGGATAGATGAGAATCCTGACCTGGCCCCAGCCAGATTGCGACTTATCGTCGGCGGTGGTGTTGATCTGCTTGCCGAGAGCGGTGGTTTTAAGCTTCGAGTCATCGAATCCGAAGTGCTCTACGATGTAATCGTGGACCACCATGGCGCGGGCCTGGGAGAGGAGGAGTTCCTTGTCGGAGTCGCCGCTTGGCCCTGATGAAACCTCGACGATGGCGACTCCGAATTCATTGGTCGCGAGATACTCGCCAACGGCATTGAATGCTTTTTCATTCTTGAGTTTGGCCGAATCCTGCTTGTCAAAAATCTGCCGGGACGGGAGGGTGAACTCCTTGACCGCAGTCGCTTTCGGAAGCCCGATGACCGCGTCTTTCCCCAGTTCGCTGGAGTCTTCATAGCCGCGATTTTTGAAGTATCCCTTGAGCAGGAAGTTATGCTTGAGTGCCTGCATATTGTCTTGAAAATCAAGCAGGCCTGCCTGGGCAGCGCTTACTGTGGAGCGTGCGGTGCTGGCGGTCTCGTTGAGATTGCTGTAGAGAGCCTTGTCATTGATCAGCGCGCCGACCGTCCCGCTGCCGCTGTCTATCTTGGAACCTACAGAGTTGAGATGGGCGGTAACACTGGTGATGTTGTCCATGGCATTCTGGGCGGAGCCGAGAAGGCTGTTTGCTTTGTCGAGCAGGGCCCCCATCTGCAGAGGAGGGACGGTCGAGAGCGTATCGCCATCCTTGACTTCAGGCTTGCCATCGGTGCCGAAGGAGACGGAGACGAATTGGTTTCCGAGCAGGCCCTCGGTTTGAATGGAGGCAACGGAATCCTGCTTGATGATTTCATGTGTGGATTTGTCGAGTTCGAGATTGACGGTAACCTGGCCGCTGGCCTGGTGTGGCAATTCAATCGACTTGACGGTACCACTATGGACGCCGCCGACCAGCACTTCAGCGCCTGCGGTCAGACCTGCCACGTCAGGGAATCGAGCTTTCAGCGAATAAGTCGAATTAAAGAGGAATTTCTTGCCTCCGATGATGAAGACCCCAATGGCGAGGACGGCAAGAGTTGCGACGATGAATGCGCCGAGACGCACAGTTCTGGACATTGGTTCTCCTTGCGTGCCAGCGACGAATGGCAGCGATTGGATTCACTCAGGAATCGCGGTGTAGGAATTGGGAAACAAAGGATTCATTGCTGCCCTGCAGTTTTTCGTAGCTGCCTTCGATGACAACTTTGCCATGGTTCATGAGGGCGATTCGGGTGGCGATGGTTTTGGCACTGAGCATGTCGTGGGTGACGACGATGGAGGCCATCTGGTGCTGGTGTTGCAGGCCGAGAATCAATTCGTCAATTTCGCCGGAACTGATGGGATCGAGGCCAGCGGTGGGCTCATCGAGCAACAGAATGACGGGATCGAGAGCGAGGGCACGTGCGAGGCCGACGCGCTTTTGCATGCCGCCTGAGATATTCGCGGGCATTTTCTTGCCGTGGCCTTCGAGACCCACCTCATTGAGGAGCATTTGCACCCGGTCGTGGCGGTCGGATTCGGATAGATCTTTGCGGTGATGAAGCAGCGGGAAGGCAACATTCTCAGCCACCGTGAGCGAGTCATACAGAGCGGCATGCTGAAAGAGAAATCCCATTTGGGTGCGCACTGCGCTGATGTCTTCTTCTGAAGCCTGAGCCATGTCGGTGCCGAGGACGATCGCGGAGCCACTATCGGGGGTCTGCAAGCCAATGATGATGCGCAGGAGAACGCTTTTTCCGGTACCGCTGCGGCCGAGGAATGCAAGGGTCTCGCCGCGGTGCACGTTGAAAGTGACGCCGTCGAGAACGCGCTGCGGACCGAATGACTTTGTAACATTGTTGATGGCGATGACAGCCTGGTTGGTGGTCTTTGACCGAGCCGTTGCGTCGGTGCTGTCTTGAGTCGTTGGCATGATGTGCTCCTCATTCACAGGGTTGAGATAGGGGTGGTTTATGGAAAGAGAAGGAGGATGATCTTGACGAGGAGTACGTCGGCCAGAATAACGAAGAGAGAGGAGAGGACAACGGAGGTGGTGGCAGCGCCGCCGACGCCGACGGCGCCCCCTTTAGCGCGCATTCCCTGAAAGGTTGAAATGGTGCCGATGATCAGGCCGTAGACGGCAGTTTTGAGAGTGGGGGGGAGGAAATCTTTGAACCCGGCGCCTGCAAAGCCGGCATTGAGGAAGCGGGCGAGGGAGATGGGTTCAACGAGTGTGGCGGAAACCCAGCCCATCAGCACTCCGCAAAACGAGCCGGCCAGGGTGAGCAGGGGCAGCGCGACCATGCATGCGGCGATGCGAGTTACGGCAAGCAGTTTGTAGGGATCGACGGCGGAGGCCTCGATTGCGTCAATTTGTTCGGTGACTTTCATTGCCGCGAGTTCGGCACCGATGCCAGCGCCGACGCGTCCGCTGACAACGAGGCCCGTGATGATGGGACTCATTTCTGTAACGACGGCAAAGACGATGGCCGAGGGCAACAGTGCTTTCGCTCCGAAGCGTACCAGGCTGTAGCGGGCCTCAAGGGCGAGGACGACGCCGATTGCAGATCCGGCAAGAGCGACGAGAGGAAGAGACTTTGCCCCCACTTCATCGAGCTGGCGAATAAATTCTGAAAACTGGAAGGGCGGAGTGAACGCAGCGCGCACCACGCGCACGATGAAGAAGCCGAGTTCGCCGAACCACGCCAGCATATCGGTGATCGGCCTGATCGGAGGGTTGGTTCGGTCTGGCGTGACAGTCGCGGCGACGGCGGGCGAGGTTGACATGAAGGCAGGGTCCCCAGGGAAGATGGCGTTTTTGGTGTCGGCCTATCTGACGCTGAGCTTAGCTGGGGATTGCGCTGGAGTCTGACCAATAAGGCTCAGGGGGTCTGGAAAAATATCCATTGTCCCCATAAGTCAGGGGTTAGCTCGGCTTCGCTGGGTACGTCTGAGGTAATGCCAGTCGCTTTGTTGCTCCAGTAGACGCGCTGCAGGGTCTGCGTTCCGTTGCCTCGAAGGATCCCGAGGTCGGCCTTGATGGTCTGCCCTGCGACGGGCTTGAGGCCGAGGGTGGCGAGCGGTACTGAGAAGCTGAAGGTGCCCGGAGGACCACTGGATGAGTCGAGTTCAACCTCGCTGCTCACGTCGATGACCTGGTCGAGGGTGATGGTCTGCGCGGGGGAGGAGAATGGCACCGGACGGGTGGTGCCGGGCACAACGGCACGGTAGAGCAACGCATGGGTTTGGCGGCCGTCTGGTGCGCTGGTCTGGTAGACAAGCAGACGCAGGTCACCTGCAACAGGAGTGGTTCTCTTTGGGTCGGCGCCGGGGTTGACACCGAGCATGAGGTCGAGAGCACCTCCGGATTTGAAGGGCGCGTTGGTGACGTTGTTCGCGTTCAGCAGCAGATTTGGCTCGCTGGTGCGGAAGACGGCAAAAAGTCGCCCACCAGCCAGGGTCACCGTGGCCTGTGCGACGTCAGCTTTGCCACTCCAGCCGACCTGATTGATGCGGCTGTCAATCGTGGCCCAATCGGCGTTGCCAAGGGTATTGGCAATGCCTTTCAAAGGAGGTGCGGGGCCGGCGCGGAGGCCGACGTGAAGAACCTTCAGGCCGGAGGCATTCTGGCGGGATTCTTCAGCCTGCTTGATGAAGTTCTGAGCATTCTGCAGATCAGCAGTCGTAATTTCAAGAGGAATTGGCGCGATGCGTCGTATGGTGCTTAATCCGTCAACGCGGATCAAGCTCGTGTGCGTGCCGTCACCGATGTAAATGTTGCCTTCGGTAGTTTGGGTGATCGATGGAAAGAAGTTTTCTCCCTGCAGGGTGATGCTGTTGAGGAGCATGTTGCGCTGGGCCACGGGCATGCTCCATGGCTTGCCGCTGCGCTGATCCTGAAAGAGTTGGGAGACGAAAAGCCCGTCTGCGGTGAAGAGGTAGACAGCACCGTAGTTTCCGTTGATGGCCCAGAGGCGGCCTGCGTCTGAGTTGGGCGGAGTGACGAAAGCTCCGAGAAGGCGGGTGGTGCCGATCAGTTCGCCGGGACGGTCGGCGACGGGAGCGCTGTGGGAGGGATGGAGGCCGGGCCATAGGCTGGGATAGCTCCAGCGATGGGTGCTTTTTGCGGCGTCGACAAAGACTCCGCCAACACCTTCAGGGCCAAATGGAGTGGGTGCGGTGGTGAGAACTGTCTCCTGGGCAGAATAGAGTGCCTGGCCGCCGCCGTCTGACCGTGGCTTTTGCGTGCCTTTGACGATGGTCGTGCCGTTGCTCAGGTCGTAGACTGGCACGCCGGCTGCGCTGAATCGGGGAACATAGCGGACCGCGTTGCCATCGACATAAGCATTCACAAGTGCCAGGTCAGGCATCAAGGTCAGCGAGCCGGAGGTCGCTTTCTGGAAGACCACTTCATCAGGATCGACCTTGCCGTTGTGATTGGTGTCAGACCAGGAAAAGAGCACAAGATTGGCTGGGGTCTGACTGGTTAGATCGGTTCCCGCCGGCCAATTGGGTTTGAATGCATCGGTTGCGAGCAGGGGCCAGTCATTGGCGCGTCCCATGGCGGCAACGGGATGCAGAACTCCGCCTTCGTCGAGATAGATAAAGGCAAGGTTGACGCCGTTGGTTTCGCGGCCCGAAAAGGTATTCGAAAAATAGCGATGACCGTTGGCGTAGGCCGGTGTTGAGGGCAAGACATACAACTGCAAGGGCAATCCGTCGGCAGTTGGCCGGTAGAGGATCGAGGTGAGGCGATCGGTGCCAGTCTGCCAGTCGAGTTTGAACTCCATTGCGTGGTAGTAGAAGCGGGTTTTGTCCTCGGGATCGAGTGTGCCGCCGCCGCCGTATTCTGAAGGGCCGTAGAAGGCTTTGACGAACTTCCCGTCGAGTGTCCAGAGGCTGACACGCTTGGGCTGGAAGTCTTCCTCGGCGACCCAGAGATGATTGCTGGAGTCGATGGCCAGGCCGCGCGGGTTGTTCATGTGGAGCGGGTCATAGGGTCCGGCCTGGGGGGCGCCGGGGTGACCGATCGCGCGGAGGAATTTGCCTTCGGGCGTGAAAATCTTGACCTGGTGGGAGGCGCCACGGTCGGAGATATAGATTGTGCCCGCATTATCGAGGGTCAAGCCAACGGGGTCTTCGAGAGTGGAACCGATGACGACAGCAGGGCTGCCGAGTTGCTGCGGCTGCAGTTGGGTGGCTACGGTGGGGATTTTGAAGCGCAGCAGCTGGTTTTCGGATAAGACGAGCAGGTTCCCTTGAGCATCAAACGCGAGGCCGCGGGGGCTGGCGACTTTGGCCATTCCGAGGGCTTTACCGGTGACGACATTGACGAGGACCAGTTGATTGATGGCGGTAAGGCTGATGACAGCGAGGCCGTCGTGAACAGCGAGGCCACCAATCTGCTGGCCCCAGAGTGGCTTGTGAAGCGGATCGAACCGAAGGCTTGCGCCCGGATCGTAGGGCAGAGTGAGAACGGGCTTATCTCCGCTGCTGGTGAGCGCCGTGAGTCGCACGACGCCAGTGATATGTTGCGGATCCTTATTGGCCTCATCGCGCCAGGCCGCGGCAACATACGCATAAGTTCCCTGGTTGGCGGTCGAACCGTTATCTGTGGCGAGGTAGGGAGCGCCGGTCCACGCGCCGCCAATCCAGCCGCGGCCGCCTTGCTTGTTGCCGTCAAGATCGACCCAGGCAAGGGCAGAACCCCCTTCGGAAACGTAACTGCCCAGATAGACGAGAGGCTTGCCGCCGGGCGCCCGGCCTGCGGGAAGAAAGAGCGCGGCTGAGGGCGGAGTGTGGTTGGTGAGCCAGCCGCCCTTGCCGTCGGCGGTCTCCCATGCCGGATGTCCGCTGTTGTAGACAGAAAACTCGTAGTGCAGGTCAATCGCCTGGTGGACCAGGCCCCTTACCTGGTAATGACCTGGCTGTACGAAGTTTGTCGGAATGACGTAGGCACCATGAAGTGCAGCGTCGTAGTTGCGGCCCAGATCATCCGATCCGTCCCAGAAGACGGTGTTCGGTCCAGCGGGAAAGAAGGTATCTGCGACGAGATTCCTGACTCGGTTCCCGTGGGCATCGTCAATGACGAGCGATACGTTGCCCGCAGCGGCGAGGGTAAAGTGGACAGGAATGGGCGGCTGGGGCCGCGAGGCGATCACTGCATTCGGGACGTTCACGGTCCTCAAGGCATTCTGCGCCAGATTACCCGTGAGCGGCGAGATGGCCATGATTTCGCCGAGCCAGACGCGGGTTCCGTTCCGGGCCTTGCCCGCCAGGTGAGGATGGTGGGATTCGTTGGTCGTGGCGGTGATGCGGAGGCGCAGGGCACGGGTCTGGATGGTCTTTCCAAAATCGAGCCAGTCGACGCCGAGGGGCCGTGGATACTGGTTGCTGATTTCAGCCGGCCTTCCGACCGGGTGCCAGGCCGACTCTGGCGCTGCCTGTGCGGTGAGACTGTCGGGGCCGGTCAAGGTCTGCACATCATAGCGATTGAAGCCAGCCCAGAGCAGAGCGATCCCACGAAGCGAGACGGGTTGGGGCCAGGTAAGGAAGACAAATTCCGGAGTGGTTTCGGTGACGGGATGGCGAAAATCGGGTCCATTGTCCCAGGCGCGCCAATCGTTGTACTTTTCGTCGGTGAGTCGGGAGGCAGCCGATTCATTGGCGCTGGGAACGACGACGGCCTGCGGGGCAAGGTTGGCGAAGCGGCCAGAGACGAGGTAGACGCCGCCCAGGCTGCCTTCGAATTTGGAATCAGTTGCCAGGGCGGTGTGGGTGAAGCGGAGCGCGCGGGTGCGGGTTCCTGGTGGCAAAATCCAAAGCGCGTAACTGCCGGCGTCTACTTCTACCGAGGCAGGTTCCGCTGCGGCAGAATCCGGCGCGACCGGCTGGCCATTGCCCGGGCTGACGAGGCGCTGGGCGGGGAGCCACTGGGTTTCGTCGGCGAGGTTGCCGGGATAGGCAGCATCGGGGCGGAGGACACTGAGTTGGCCGCCGCCGCGCACCAGCACCGTGCCGACGACAACGGGGCTGGTAAAGCCGAGGCGGAGATGGCGAACGCCGGGCTGCGGTGACGCTCCATAGGTGAGCGCACCGCCTCCGGGTGCCGTGGCCTGGGTCCAGACAATCTGGCGAAGCGCGGTCGGATTGGCCAGTGGACGCTCGGCGTTGTCCACCCACTCCGCGGAGGCGACATTATCAATGGATGCATCTGTGATTGGCGTGGCAAAGCTGCCGGACTGCGGTTGCGAGGCAATCGCCGCGGCTCGGCAAAAGGCAGGACTGCAGAGAATCAAAAGGAGGTGCGCAAGCGCGCAGGAACGCTTTGAGGGGCTAAGCAGAGAGAGAGTAATCCGGAATCGGGCCGAGCGGCGAGTCATAAGAGCCTCTGTCTTCCTTGGATGCAGGAATTGGACGGGTTGCAATTCGGGCGCAGGTGCGATCTGGAGGTTCGCTTTCGGGAGCAATGATTGGGACGGATTTCACGCTATCCCAGCAGGTAACACGGTCGTTTGCTCCCCTATCTCTCTGCGCCGTACAATCGCGGTTGGGCCTGTTGTGGTGAATTGACCTGTCGCAAGCCTCAAGTCAAGTGCGTTTCCTTTCCCGTGGGCGCGCAGAAATCAAAGAACTTTCTCATCTTAGTACGCAATGGAGAGCATTATGACGACGAAGGCACGTTATCCCGGCATCCGCATCACCGCTAACGGCAACCAACTCATTGCGTATCACACGGAAACGCGCATTGCCGACGCTGGTGTCTTCTACCCGATTACTCCTTCCACTGAAGGCGGCGAGTTGTTCCAGCAGGCTTACGCCGAGGGCAACCTGACGGTTTTTGGCCACAATACGATCGCAATTGAGACAGAAGGCGAGCATGCGGCGCAGGGTGGCGCGATTGCCCACTCGGTCTGCGGCAAGCGCGTGGTGAACTTTACTTCGGGCCAGGGCATCGTGTACGGCGTTGAGCAGTACTACCACGCGCCGGGCAAATGTTCGACGATGGTGCTTGAGGTAGGCGCGCGCGCGCTGACCAAGCATGCGCTGAACGTCCACTGCGGCCACGACGACATCTATGGCGCGCTCGACACCGGCTGGATCATGCTTTTTGGCAAGGATGCGCAGCAGGGCGCGGACCAGGCGCTGATTCTGCGGCGGGTAACCGAGTTGAGCCTGACACCGGGTATGAACATCCAGGACGGATTCCTGACTTCGCATCTTGAGCGGACCTTTTACAAGCACGAGTCGGACCTGATTCGCGAATACCTTGGCGCGGCTGAGGACATGATCGACACGCCGACCGAGGCACAGCGCGTGCTGTTTGGACCCAGGCGCCGCCGCGTTCCGGCGATGATCGACCTGGCCAACCCGCTGCTGCTCGGCCCGGTACAGAACCAGGAGCACTACATGCAGGGCATTGTTTCGCGCCGGAACAACTTCATTGAGCCAATTCTGGGGATGCTTGAGGCGGCCTATAAGGACTTTGGCGAGCTGACGGGCCGGAAGTACGGGCTGATCTCTGAGCACCGATGCGACGACGCGGAGACGGTCTTCGTTTCGCTCGGCTCTGCGGCAGAGAATATCGAAGCTGCGGTTGACTACCTGCGTGAGACCCGTGGCAGCTCGGTCGGTTCGATTCACGTGAACGTGATCCGCCCCTTCCCCGAGGCGGCCATCGTGAAGGCGCTCAAGGGCAAGAAAAATGTCATTATCCTGGAGCGTACCGACGAGGGCATGTCGGGCGACAATCCGCTGGGCAAGGACATTCGCACCGCACTGAACAAGGCGCTTCAGGGTTCTGACCTCTACTCCAGCCACGACGGCACGGAAAGCTTCCCGGCGATGACCCGCGAAGAGATGCCGCAGATCATCTCTGGAACCTACGGACTGGGTTCGCGCGATTTCCGTCCCGAACACATCATCGCGGCCTTTGAATATGCCACCGCAGGCCGGGCCCGCAAGGATGGCAAGACGCTGGCCGACGGCGCTTCATTCATCGTGCTGGGCATCGACCACCCGTACGAAGTGATCTCTGACGAGCGCCCGTCGCTGCTGCCAGAGGGCGCGGTTGCGGTGCGCTTCCACTCGATTGGCGGCTGGGGCGCCATCACTACCGGCAAGAACCTGGGCGCGATCCTGGGCGACTTGAACGACACGCTCTTTGAGCGCGACGGCCTGGTCGACGATCTCGGCAATCCCAAGGAAGTGATCCACGTCAGCGCCAACCCGAAGTATGGTTCTGAAAAGAAGGGCGCGCCGACCAGCTACTTCATGGTCGCCGCCAAGGATCGCATCCGCGTCAACTGCGATCTGCGCCACGTCAATGTCGTCCTGTGCTGCGACCCCAAGGCTTTTACGCACTGCAATCCGCTGGACGGCATGGCCCCCGGCGGTTCGCTGGTGTGGGAGTCAGACGAGACCGGCGAGCAGGCCTGGGAGCGGCTGCCGCAGTGGGCGCGCAAGCAGATTGTGGACAACAAGATTCGCGTCTTCACGTTGCCCGGCTTCAACATTGCGCGCAACGCGACTGACAGGCCTGATCTGCAACTTCGCATGCAGGGCAATGCCTTCCTGGGCGCGTTCTTTGCCGTTTCGACGCTGCTCGAAGAGTTCCAGATTTCGCAGGAGAAGTATCGCGAAGTCGTTTACAAGCAGTACGTGAAGAAGTTTGGCAAGCTGGGCGAAGCCGTTGTGGCCTCGAATATGGAAGTCATGACCAAGGGCTTTGAGCAGGTGGTCGAGATTAACATTGGCGAACTGTCTGCTCCTGACCGCTCGAGCCTGCGTGGACCGGCGCTGTTGCCGATTCTCGAAGCAGTCGCTGTCGGCGAAAGCTGCGGAACCGGATGCCGTTCGCATGCTCTGCCGACCGGGCAGGCCGCGCGCGCTCCGATTAACCTGTTGCAGACCTTTGACCAGGAGTTCCGGTCAAACTACGGCTACGATCAGCCCGCAACGCCTCTCTCGGCGCTGGGCATGATTGCCGCGGCTACCGGCGATACGGCTTCGAAGTATGTGGCCCGCCGCGAAACACCGCTTTACATTCCTGAGAACTGCACCCAGTGCATGGAGTGCATCGCAGCCTGCCCGGATACGGCGCTGCCTAACACTTCGCAGGAACTGGATACGATTCTGCGGACAGCCGTTATGCGCTACATCTCCGACTTTGGCGATCGCGCGCAGATGCTTTCCCGGATCCCCGAAATTGAGACCCGCGCTCGCGTGATGATGAATGAGGCGGTCACCAAGAAGCTCGCCACGCCACTGCCCGAGATTCTGGTCACAGTGACCAACAACATTGAGGAATTCTCTGAGAAGGCTCGGACCGAGTTTGCCAACATCATCGCCAAGGTGCCGCTGGCTTTCACCAAGGTCAACGCGATCTTCTCTTCGCCAGAGCGCAAGAAGCCCGGTTCAGGCGGCGTCTTCTCCATCTTCGTTTCTGATCTCTGCAAAGGCTGCGGCGCCTGCGTCACGGCTTGCGGCGACCACGAAGCGCTGAAGATGGTTCCCGAGACCGAGGACGTGAACGCGGAGCACGAGACGGGTACGGCCTTCCTCGACCTGCTGCCGGATACACCGCAGAAGTTCCTCGGCCTCTTCAATGCCGCCAACCCGGCAGAGTCGAAGACGGCAACACTGCGCAACCTGCTCATGGTTCGCTCCAACTACGACGCGCTTGTTTCAGGCGACGGAGCCTGTGCCGGATGCGGCGAAAAGAGCGTTCTCCGCGCCATTGCTGCGGTGACTGAGGCCTACATGCGCCCCGTTTACCACGCCAAGAGCGCACGGTTGCTCGAAAAGGCAAGCCAGCTTGAGTCCGTCGGCGCTTCGCGGCTGGCGGCGTTGGCTGAAAAGAATCCAGAAGAGTATGCGCGGTTGAAGCAGCTGACCTCGCACCTGATTCTGGGCCTGGGCGGCGAAAACACAGACGATACCAAGGGGCGCATCCGAGCTCACGAAGCGGCGAATGGGCCGATCACCAACGAACAGATCATCGAGGCGCTGGCGGCGATTCTGCTGACTGAAGCCTTCAACCACAAGAGCCTGCAGCCGATTGATGGCCGTCTGGCCAATGGCATGAGTGTGATGGCCATGGCCGCGCACACCGGTTGCAACACCGTGTATGGCTCAACCGCGCCGAACAATCCTCACCCCTATCCGTGGATGAATTCACTCTTCCAGGATGGCGTGACGGTGGGATGGCTGATGGGCGAGAGCTTCATCGTGGACCACGCACGTCGTTCGGTCATTCCTGAGCGGCTGACGGATTGCATCCTGACCCGCGACGAGAATGTTCTCTCAGAGCGCGAATACTACGAATTCACCCACTTCACAGACGCCACGATGACCGACCAGGAAATCGTTGAACTGCCCAAGGTCTGGGTGGTTGGCGGCGACGGTGGCATCGGCGATATTGGCTACCAGAATACCTCCAAGGTCATCCTGCAGAACCGGCCGAACGTCAAGGTACTGATGCTCGATACGCAGGTCTACTCCAACACCGGCGGACAGAATTCAGACTCAACCCCGATGCTGGGCGGCAACGACATGAACGTCTTTGGCGCGGCTACCCAGGGCAAGAACAACGAGAAGAAGACAGTCGCCGAAACCTTCCTCGCCGGACACGGCTCGCCGTTCGTTGGGCAGATTTCGATGGCCAACGCACCTAAACTGTACCGGGCCATCCTCGACGGCCTTGAGTATCGCGGCACGGCCTTCATTCAGAGCTTTACTACCTGCCAGCCCGAGCACGGCGTCGCCGATGACATGGCTCTGACCCAGGCTCAGCGCGTACGCGATTCGCGCGGCGTGCCGGAGTTCATCTTTAACCCCCGCATGGGCGAAACCTACCAGGAAGCTCTGGACGTCAAGGGCAACCCGGCGCCGGATATGGACTGGTACTCCACCAAAGACAAGGTGACCGGTGAACTGAGCCGCTACACCGTGGCTCACTGGTGCACGACCGAAGCCCGCTTCCGCAACCACCTGAAGAAGGCGAAAAAAGAGCAGATCGCAAAGCTCATCTCGCTGGACAACATGCTGGTGCGCATCACGCAGCAGGATGCGGTTTACCGCCGTTATCTGCAGCCCGAGCACCGCTCCTTCATCCCTGACTTTGGCGTGTACATCAAGATTGCGCCAGTCAAGGCAGGCGGCGAGCCGAGCTACATGGCGCTTTCGCGGCAACTGGTTCTCTTCTGCGTGGAGCGGCGCAAGGCCTGGCGCATGCTGCAATCCAAGGCAGGCATTGTGAACAAGGAATACCAGGCGCAGAAAGCCATCCTCGCGGATGTCGATGCGGGCAAGCTGGCAGTGGACGAACTCTTCAGCCGCGGCGATGAGCTGCTCCAGGAGCGGTTGGGTCTGCTGGTCCCTGCGAAGGCGTAAGTCGAATCCGAACGAACAGGGCTTTCATCCGTTTCGGGTGGAAGCCCTGATTTTTGCGATCATTCAGACTCGATCTTGATACCGAGTTACAGCCCGTCGGCGGAGCCAGAGAAGAAAAAACTGAATGCCGCAAACAAAGACGGCGTCACGATATATCCACTTGAAAACACCAGGAAGAAGCCAGGAGACGGGAAGGCAAAACTGTGCCACACGTCTATCCCGATCTCTCGCAACTTGGCTGCCAGAAAAAATCCAAGCCGGTGAATCGGTATCAATTCCATCGATGTCGAGACCACGAACCAGTTTGCGTCCGGAGCGAGGTCTACATCGAGCGGTGGCATGAAAGAAAAATTGTTCACAACTTCGATGGCTAAGGCGGCCAAGGCGAGCTTTGCCAGCATTCTCATCGATTGAAGCCTATCTTAGTTGCTGATGATGTTGACTATCCCCCATGTTTCGCCCAAAAGGCCGCCGGGGTTATGATCCGATACTTCTCCGCGAGCGCCAACAAGTCCTTATCGCCGGTAATCAGGTAGTCGGCTTGGGAGGCGCGCAGCGTGCCGAGTATCTGTTGGTCCGCAGGGTCGCGCAGGGCCGGCTCGATTTCTGAATCGGGCACCACAATCTCCGACAGATAACGTAGCCGGTTGGCCAGGTCGAGAATCTTTTCTGGAGTCAGGTTTAGGCGCTTCATCCGCGGCAGCACGCGCACAACTTCATCCAAGATGAACTGGGACAGCACGACGTTCAGCTGCCCCTCTTGCCAGGCGGCGACAATCCGACCCGGCACGCCAGGCCGATGAACTAGTCCGGACACGAGGACGTTTGTGTCCAGCACAATGCGGACACCGAACATTATCGACCGCGTACCGATGCAACGGCCGCGTCAATCTCAGCATTGATTTCGTCTTCTGGAACTCCGCGATAGGCTTCCGCAATTTCATCCGTGAGTTCGTCGAATCGTTCACGGTTGCGGCGGATTCTCTCAAAGAGCGCAGCGTCGACCAATGCTGCGACTACTTTCCCATCCTTGGTCACAACAACTGACTCATCCCTATATTGGACCCGATTCAGCATTTCGCCTAGATTTTGGCGGAGCTTGACGGCACTTACTTCGGTTACCATCGTGAACCTCCCAGATCATTGTGACCATTATGATCGATGGTTTGATCATATTCAGGACCGACGCGCTTGTCCAGCGGAAGCAGAGAGGCGTGGCCCCGAATCCTTCTGTAAAATACTTGCATGGGAAGCAAAGACTCACCAAAGCGCGAAACCAAGAAGAAGCCTCAGCCTAAACCCAAACCCGCCCCTGGGCGGCCCCGCGAAGGCAGCTAAACTCGCTCGCCAGAAGCATATTGACCGCAAGTCCGGTGGGCTACCGTCGGCTTATGGATATTTCTGTCATTCAGACAGGTACAGTAAGGGAAGACCCATGATGAGCCACCACTCCATTGCTTCTTCGGCAGCAGCACACACCAACAACAAGCATCTGATTCGCTGGGTCGAGAAGATGGCAGACCTGTGCCAGCCGGAGCATATTCACTGGGTCGATGGCAGCCAGCAGGAGTACGACACGCTCTGCCAGAAACTGGTGAAGACAGGCACATTTCTCAAGCTGAATCAGCAGCTTTGGCCGGGGTGTTTTTACGCGCGTTCTGCTCCAAATGACGTGGCGCGGGTGGAGGATCGGACATTTATCTGTTCGCTTTCAAAGGACAACGCCGGGCCAACGAACAACTGGGAAGACCCGTTTGCGATGCGGAAGAAGCTGAAGACGCTCTTTCGCGGATCGATGCGGGGGCGGACGATGTATGTGCTGCCGTATTCGATGGGGCCGGTCGGTTCGCCGATGTCGCAGATTGGTGTGCAGCTGACTGATTCCGCGTATGTTGTTGTAAATATGCGTATCATGGCGCGCATCGGGCATCCGGTGTTCGCCGAAATCGACAAGGACCTCAAGAGGGTCGTGCCGTGCATGCATACGGTGGGCGCGCCGCTGGCTCCGGGGCAGAAGGATGTTGCGTGGCCGTGCAATGACGAGAAGTACATCGTTCATTTTCCTGAGACGCGCGAGATCTGGAGCTACGGCTCTGGGTACGGTGGCAATGCGTTGCTGGGCAAGAAGTGCTTTGCGTTGCGGATTGCCTCGAACATCGCCCGCGATGAGGGCTGGATGGCCGAGCACATGCTGATCCTGGGCGTGGAGAGTCCGACGGGCGAAAAGACGTACATTGCGGCGGCATTCCCTTCGGCGTGTGGAAAGACGAATTTCTCCATGCTGATTCCTCCGGAGGGCTTTGATGGCTGGAAGGTGTGGACGGTTGGCGATGATATCGCCTGGATCAAGCCAGACGCAAATGGCAAGCTGCGGGCGATCAATCCCGAGGCGGGATTCTTTGGCGTAGCGCCGGGTACGAGCGCGAAGACAAATCCCAACGCAATGGCCACGCTGGCGCGGAACACCATCTTCACCAACGTAGCGGTTACCCCCGAGGGGGGGGTGTGGTGGGAAGGCATGACGGACGAGCCGCCAGCCGAGTGCCTGGATTGGCGCGGTGAGCGGTGGACTCCGCTGATTGGCCGCGTGTCGGGGAGGCCGGCGGCGCATCCGAATGGGCGGTTTACTGCGCCGGCGAGCCAGTGCCCTTCAATTGACGCGGCGTGGGAAGACCCTAGCGGCGTGCCGATTTCAGCGATTATCTTGGGTGGGCGGCGGCCGACGACGATGCCGCTGGTTTACCAGGCATTCAACTGGTCGTCGGGGGTGTACATCGGCGCGACGATGGGTTCTGAGACCACGGCTGCGGCGGGTGGTGCCGTGGGGAAAGTGCGGCGCGACCCGATGGCGATGCTGCCTTTTTGCGGGTACCACATGGGCGACTACTTCCGGCACTGGCTGCGGATGCAGAGGAATCTGGCAACGACGCCGCGCGTCTTTCACGTGAATTGGTTCCGCAAGGATAAGGAGGGCAACTTCCTCTGGCCAGGCTTTGCCCAGAACATGCGGGTATTGAAGTGGATTGTGGACCGCGTTCGCGGGCGGGCGTTGAGCAAGGAGACACCGATTGGTTGGACTCCCCTGTACGAGGACATTGAGTGGAAAGGCCTCGACTTTTCGCACGCGGCATTTGACGAGCTGCAGAATGTCGACCGCGCGCAGTGGAAGCAGGAAGTGATGGGGCACGAGGAGCTGTTCCTCGCGCTGCACGATCACCTGCCTGCTGAGATGATTTACGAGCGGGAGCTACTGATCTGCCGGTTGTGATCGACGCGAAAGGCGTTAAAATCGGGGTATGGAAGCAGCTATTGCAAACAAGACAATTCGACGGTTCCAGAGCCACCAGGAACAGCAGGCTGAAACCTATCGATACTGGCAGAGCCTTTCCATTGGAGAACGATTCGCAGCAGTTTGGGATGCTTCCGCGACTGCCTATTCTCTGAAGGGCGTGCAATACGATGCTACCCGAAGATCTGAAGCAACTCTTACTCGCATTCAGCGCATTCAACTCTAGGTGAGCTCTTCTCTATCCAGAGGCAGTTCACGCCGGGACCAGGGCTTGCCGAAGGCTTCGCGTTTGGCACACCAGCCCGGCGGAAGGTCTGGGAACGAAGTCCGCGGGCGGAATCAGTGGCCTGAAGGCCACTGCTCCCTCCGGCTTGAGGCTGCTAGTAGATCAGCTTGAGCGAGAACTGGATCTGGCGGCTGGTGCCGGCGGTTTTGCTGATTTCGCCGAAGCCGGAACCGGTGACGGTGTTTGCCGGCAGGCCCATGTTGACGATGTTGAAGAGGTTGAAGAACTCGGAGCGGAACTGGAGATCGACGAGTTCCACGCCGCTCTTGCGGGTGCCAAAGGCAGTGTCTTTGATGAGGGCAAAGTCAAAGTTTTTGAAGCCGGGTCCGCGAAAAGTATTGCGGCCGACTGTGCCGAAGCGGCCGTGGTTGGGTCCGCTGCCTCCAGCGATGTTGACCGGGATGAGAAAGAAGGAAGGGTTGTCGATGCCGCGGCCGAAATAGTCTTCATGGACCTTGCGGGAAGTCGACAGGGATGGCTTGGCAATCTGATCTGGCCGATCCACTCCGCTATTCCCATAACCGGTCTGTTGAACTCCAGAATAGATGGTGAAAGGCGAACCGCTTGAAATGCTCGAAATGCTGAGTAATTCCCAACCGCCAGTGAAAACGCGAGGAATGGCGCTGAGGAAAGCAGCCTTGTCGCCGTGGAGGTCCTGGGCGATGCTGAGCGAGAAGCCATGGGTGACGTCAAAGGAGGCGGGGCCTTTTTCGCCGTGGGTATCAGAGGGATTCTGCGAAAATCCCTGAACGATGGCTCCGGTGGAGCCGGTGCCGCCGATCACCTGACTGGTGTCGTCGATCGCCTTGCTCCAGGTGTAGCTGGCCTGGATGCCGGGGCCGCCGTGGGCGACGGTGCCAGAGAGCGAGGTTTGGAGGGAGTGGTAGGAGGAGTGGGCGGTGTCGGTGATCAGGTTTTCGACGCCGAGGCCGCCGGTGACGGAGCCGGAAGCGTTAAAAGTGGTGTCAGGGGCAAAGCCGGGGCTGGCGTAGGGATAGGCGTTGGGAAAGCTGGTGCGCGGCAGATGGTTGGACGTGGTGCCGACATAGGCGAGGTCGGCGGTAAGGCTGCCGAGGTGGCGTTCGAGGCCGGCGGTCCAGGTGTAGAGGCGAGCGTTTGAAAACCTGCGGTCGATGCCGCTGAGATTGAGATCGCTGACGACTCCGCTGGCACTGAGGGCGGCGATGTCTTTTTCATAACGATCGACATCCATGACCGTATTGCCCTGGACCTTTTTGGGATCGCCGGTGGTGAAGATGGGCGCGCCAGCCGGGGTGCGAGCGATGGGCAACTGGGCCGGAGTGATGGTGAATCCGTAAGATACCGGGGCATTTTGCGCGGCAACGAGGCGGGGGTAGATGGCAAATGGAGTGGAGCCGGTAAGGAAGTTGTCCTGCCAGATGTTGGGGGGGATGATGGTGACGCCGCCGCCGGCGTGAAACTGGAAATTGGGTGAGACCTGCCAGGAGGCCTGGATGCGTGGCGCGAAGGCGGTTTTGTCGGTCTGGTAGCCGGGCTGGGGGTTTACGACAAAATTCTGTTTGCCGTCGATTCTGAGGAAGCCCGAGGTGCGGTGAGCGCGCTCAGTGATGGGGGTGTAGAGCTCCCAGCGAAGGCCGTATTCGAGTGTGAGTCGCGGGGTAACCTGCCAGGTGTCCTGGAGGTAGACCGCAAACGACTCTCGATTGATGGCGGCAGGGCCGATGTGGGTGCCGTCAGAGAACTGGGGAGAGGCGATAGCGACGGTATAGGCGGCAGGGCTTCCGGAGAGAAATCCGCTGACGGTATCGGGCAGCAGGTCGCCGACTTTGACGTCGTGGGTGCCGCTGGCGGAGTGGATGGTGGCGGTAGGGTCGGTGTTGGCGTAGTAGGCTGAGCCGCCGCCAAAGTCGTATTCCCCATTGGGGCTTGTGCCAAAGTAGGTGGTGTCGCGGTTCATGCGTGTTTCGAAGCCGCTTTTGAAGACATGGCCGTGCCGGGTCCAGGTGACATTTTCGCTGGCGTGGAAGAGGTTTCCGTAGGCCTGCATCACGGAGCCGCCGGCGGAATTGAAGGCCTGAAAGGCTCCATCGTTGAACTTGACGGCGGGGTCAACGTGATTGGGGGTGGGGAAGCCGGGGGTGCTGCGGGTGATGCCGATGAGGGTTTCAAAGACCAGTTGGGGCGAGACGGTGTGGGTCCAGGTGCCAACGACGTTGCGCTGGCGGTCGATGTAGTTGACGGCAAAGGTCGGGTCGATGGCCGTCTGGTCGGGATTGGTGGTGGGGCCTGTGAGGTTGTTGACGTTGAAGCGGGCGAAGAACTGGTCTTTGGAAGTGATGGCGTGGTCGAGACGGAAGGAGAACTGGTTGGCATCTGTTGTGACCTTGGAGGAGGCCGCGTAGGTGTTGGCCCCAAAGGCTCCGGAGGGGAGGTTCGCCTTGGGATAGCGATTCAGGATTGGAATCAGGAGCGGGTTCACCGGGACGGTCAGGACATCGGTCACTGGGGTGCCATTCTGGTTATAGGTCACGGGGTCCTGAATGGTGCAGCCGACGGTGCAGCCGGATTCAGGGCGCTGCGCAGCGGAAGGGACAGGAAATACCTGGGTGGTGCCGAGAACCTGGCGGAAGCCCTGGTACTGGCCGAAGTAGTAGGTCTTCCCTGCTCCGTTGTAGATGTGGGGAATGATGACCGGGCCGCCGTTGGTGAAGCCGAACTCGTTGCGGCGAAAGGGCGGGATGCGGCCGGGAGTTTCCGGGGTGGCGTGGTCAAAGTAGTTGCGGGCATCAAAGGCGGAGTTGCGGACGAATTCAAAAAAGGAGCCATGGAAGCCACTGCTGCCGGAGCGGGTGTGGATGTTGGTGAATCCAGCGGCCCCACGGCCGATTGCGGCGGGCATCCAGCCAGAGCTGGAGTCGATGCCCTCGACGGCGTCGACGTTGAAGTTGGAAAAGGTCGCGCCGCCCATCTCAGGGTCGCTCACGTCGGAGCCATCCATGGCAAAGGTTGCTTCGACGCCGCGCTGGCCGTTGATGGCAAATTGCGCGGTGAAGTTGGTCGCACCGTTGGCGTCGGTCATGGTTCCGGCGGCCAGCAGCAGGAGCTGGCTGAAGTCTCGCTTGTTGAGCGGGAGCGAGCTGACGGCGTGACTGGAGAGCTGTTCGCCGCCCGAGGTAGCCTGGGTCTGCTGGAGGGCGGCAGCGGAAACCAGCGAGGCGGCCAGAGACTGGCTGGCTTCATCGCCAGAGACGACGAGGGCGAGCGAGAGCGCCGGGGAGAGCGCAAGGGGCTGCAGAGCAGAGAGGCGGCGACCGTTGAGCACAACAGTCACCGACCAGGTACCTGAGGAGGCCTTTTCAAGGGAAAATCGGCCGTCGGTCGCGGAAACCGCGGTCAGTTTGTGACCTGCGGAGGAAACTTCAATGGTAGCGCCGCCAATGGCTGCCCCTGCGGAGGTGTGCAACGTGCCACCGATCAGACTGGAAGGCGCATCCAGGGAGCCGTTGGACGCGACCGGCTTCTCCTGAGCAGATCCTGGCTGGCACGCAAGCAGGGTGCAGAGAGACAGGAGAGACAGGATAGACGCGATCCCGGCGCGGCGTGCGGTGGGGGTCAAGCGGCCCAGGTAAGCAATTGATGGGAACAATGGAATGAACCTTTCCGGGTGGATGGCGGATGAGATAAACCGATAAACGTATGACTACCATCCTAAATCAGCGCTGAAACTGTCTCAATAGAGAACGATTTTCATTGGCCCCAAATGCCAGCTTTATTTGAATGCGCCTGCGACGTAAGATGGGGTGCAGGAGATCAATCTGGAATGGCGACAACGTGGAATACAGCAGGTCTAAGGCCGGCTGATGCGGTTCATGGGACGAAGGCTGACGGGGCGGAGTCGGCGGAGTCGGCCACCATTCCCTGGTACCTGTGGTGCACCGTGCTCGCTGTCACTTCCGTGTCGATTGGGGCGCATTGGGATGTTTCGTGGCATCGCTCGATTGGGCGGGATACGTTCTGGACCCCGGCGCATATGGCGATTTACGCGTGCGGCGTGCTGGCGGCGATTTCCTGTGGGTACCTGGTGCTGAATACGACATTTCGGCGGCCGGCGGGGATGCTTGCATCTTCGGTGGGGATTTTTGGTTTTCGTGCACCGCTGGGGGCGTTTATTGCCTCGTGGGGCGGGATTGCGATGCTTACCTCGGCTCCCTTTGATAACTGGTGGCATAACGCTTATGGGCTGGATGTGAAGATCATCAGTCCTCCGCACACGCTGCTGATGCTGGGAGTGTTTGCCGTTTCAGTGGGCACGCTGATTTTGCTGGTGGGGGCGATGAACCGGGCGACTGAAGCAGGCAATGAAGTGACCGCTCGCCATCTGCAATGGATGCTGGTGTACATCGGCGGCCTCATGGTGGTGTTCCAGATGTTCTTTCGGTTGGAGTACACCTGGGACGTTTACCTGCACGGGTCGTGGGCGTATGAATCGATGGCGATTGGCATGCCGACGATGTTTGCGATCTTGTGGCAAAGTTCGCGGAATCGGTGGGCTTCGGCATGGGCGGCGGGGATTTATACGGCATTTGTCGCGGGCGCGGTGTGGATTTTGCCCCTGTTTCCGGCAGAACCAAGGCTTGGGCCGGTGTTTCACATGGTCACTCAGTTTATTCCGCCGAAGTTTCCCATCCTGCTCCTTGTGCCGGCGATTTTGCTGGACCTGCTGTGGACCAGGACACGCAACTGGAAGCTCTGGCAGGTAGCCCTGGCGTCGGGACCGGTGTTTGTGCTGCCGCTTGTGGCGGCTGAGTGGCCGTTTGCCAGTTTTTTGATGACCAAAGGGGCCGCGAACCGGTTCTTTGGGACGATTTATTTTGACTACAACATGCCTTCGACATCGTATGACGTGCTGCGAAAGTTCTGGCAGCCGGAGCAGGGTTGGCCTCTGTGGTCAGGGCTTCTGCTGGCCATGGTATTTGCGTCGATGAGCGCGTGGCTGGGTCTCAGGCTGGGAAGGTGGATGCGTGGGATTCAGCGGTAGGGGCACGCGAAAGGCGTTCCTGCTTCTATGGATGTCGGCGTTGGGCGGGTTCATCGGACATCCGGCATGGGCTCACGTGGGAAGTCCGGATATTTACGCCGAGGGCGAGGCTGGTGGGTACCGGTTGCTGGTCACGGTGCGGCCCCCTCAGGTGATTCCGGGCGTAGCTGAGATTGAGGTGCGGGCGGTTGGGGCTGGCTCCGACAGCGCTGTCATTTCGGGTATCCAGATTGCTCCCATTCCATTGACGGGTGAGGCGTCGCTGCACCCTCCGGTGGCCGACGCGATGAAGCAGTCGGCGGCCGACAAGCAGTTCTATACCGGGGCACTGTGGATCATGGCCAGCGGTTCGTGGCAGGTGCGGTTTACGGTTGCGGGTGACCGGGGCATTGGCGTGCTGTCGATTCCGGTGCCAGCCACTTCCTCTTCTACAAAAGGCATGCAGGCTGGATTAGGGATTGTGCTGGGAGGATTGGGGCTGTTGCTGGTGGCTGGGATTGTGGGAATTGTGGGTGCAGCTGCTCGGGATTCCCAACTTCCGGCAGGCGCAACACCGACCGCCGAGGGACGGAAGAGTTCCTTGGTGGCAATGGGTGTGGCGCTGTTGGTCATGGTGGCGGCGGTCTGGGGTGGCAAAGTCTGGTGGGATGGCGAGGCCGAAAGCTACGCCCAGTATGTCTACAAACCGCTGACGATGCAGGCGGCCGTGGGAACCGAGGGCGATGGTCAGACGCTGCATCTGAAGATTGAAGATCCTGGATGGCTCAAGAGTCGCCGACTCGATGACTTTGTGCTGGATCATGATCACCTGATGCATTTGTATTTAATCCGCCAGCCGGGGATGGATGTGGTGTTTCATCTGCATCCGGAGCAGGTAGCGACCGGCGAGTTCAGGTTGCAGATGCCGTCAATGCCTGCGGGGAGCTATCGGATGTACGCGGATGTGGTGCATGCGACAGGATTTCCTGAGACGCTGGTGGCTTCCATTACAGTGCCTGCGATTGCCGGGCGGGCGCTGACAGCAGACGATGCACAAGGCACGGCGGAAAGCTTTGCGGGAATCTGCGGCGCGGGTCCGGCGGCGAACCGGTTCAAATTACCCGACGGGTACACGATGGTCTGGAAGAATCCATCGGTCGTAGCGGCCAGGACACCAGAGGTTTTTGAGTTTGCGCTGCTCGACGCACAGGGTAAGCCGGCACAGGATACAGCGCTCTATATGGGCATGTTGGGCCATGCTGCTTTTATCAAAGGCGACGGGTCGGTATTTGCGCATGTGCATCCTTCCGGCACCGTTTCGATGGCGGCGCTGATGATGGCTGCGGCGCAAAATGAGGTTGGCAAAAACACCGGTCCAGCTTCGATGGGTGCCATGGCGTCGATGCCGGGAATGGCGAGAATCCAGTTGCCCAATGAGGTGGGCTTCCCCTACGGCTTTCCAACTTCGGGAGCCTATCGGGTTTTTGTTCAGATGAAGCACGGCCAAGGTGCAAGCGGAACGATCGAAACTGGTACCTTTGATGCCTGTGCTCAGTGAGTGGTCAGGGTTGGTCAGGGTTGGCCAGGGTTGATCAGAGTTGATTAAGGTTGATCAGGGTCGATCATGCCCGCTTTGGGGAATTGCCGAGGCCGGCTTTTCCAAAGATGATCGACATGAGAGAGCGAATCGTAAAGTGATACACCGGTGGTATTCTCGGCAAATGCTTCGTGGCTTCGCCATTCAGGCTTTGATGGTGCTGGCGGCCGCTACTTTGGCTGCCGCCGAGGCTGCGCCCGTTGCAGCGCGGCCTCGGCCTGAGGTTACGACCGCGTCTTCTGAGCCGCAGCCAGCTTTGCCAGCTGTTCCGCCGATGGTGGTGCAGGGGATTGGCAAAGGTGTCGTACCCATTGATGGATCCTGGCAGTTCAAGATCGGGGATGATCCGCACTGGTCCGCGCCCGGTTTTGACGATTCGGCATGGGAGCAGATTGAAACGGATGGGCCTTGGGGAACGCAGGGGCATCCTTCTTACGCGGGATTTGCCTGGTATCGCAAACACCTCGAGATTCTGCCAACCGCAGGAGCGACGCAAGACTATCGGATTTTGATTCCCCATGCAGAAGACGCGTACGAAATCTACTGGAATGGGCAGCTTGCGGGTCGCTATGGAAGGGTACCTCCGCATGCTCAGTGGTTTTACGGCGAGTTTCCGCGCTCCTTTGCGCTGCGGGGAACGGCCGTAGGCACGCTCGCGATTCGAGTTTGGAAGGCACCGCTTGAGGCTTTTTCTGCGGCGGAATCGGGCGGACTGTATGCACCGCCGCTTGTGGGCGATATAGATTCGATCGCGCTGCAGGAGGATGCCGTTTACTGGTCGTATGTGCGGCAAGACCTGTTTGACTATTCACTGGTGCTGCTGCGCGGCTTCGTTACGCTGCTGTGTGTCGTTCTTTGGACGCGCAATCGGCGGGAGCAGTTGTTCCTGTGGGTGGCTGTCCTGACGGCGACCCCGGTGGCGCTCGAAGTGTTGCAGCGGCTGTTTCTGATTCCGTTTTCATACGCGCTGGCGCGCTGCCTGAACCAGCCGCTCTATGCCCTCTACCACATTTCTCTCTGGTTCCTGCTGGTGTGGCTGCTGCAACTCAATGAGCATCGCCGACTGCTCCGGTGGGCACAGATTCTGGCTTGCATTACCCTCGGTGCGGGAACCGCTGATGGCGTCCTGGCATTCTTCTGGGGTTCGGCGACGCCGTGGATGCAGTGGACCGACGGGATATTGACTGCCTCGATTTTGCTGGCAGAGGTGTTTCCCTTTGTCCTGATTGGGATAGGCCTTCGCACCAAGCTTGACCCTTCGCGCTGGGTGGTGGCTCTGAGCGCGCTGTTGCTGCAAATGATCAATACGGTGGCTGACGCAAGCGCGCTGGGACAGCGCTTTACGCACTGGACGCTGTTTGCTGACCTGATCGATACGCCATTGTTCGTCATCCAGGGAGTCCAGTTTCGCGCGGAAAAGCTCATCTCCATCACCCTCTTCATTGCGATTATTTACGCAGTCTATCGCTACGCACTGGAGCAGCAGGCGCGCCAGAACGTGCTGGAGCGGGAGATGCAGAGCGCGCGGGAAATCCAGCAGGTGCTCATCCCCGACAAGCTGCCTTCGTTGCAGGGCTACGCGGTCACCAGCGCGTATCAGCCGGCGCTTGAGGTGGGCGGAGATTTCTTCCAGATCTTGGCCAGGCCAGACGGCTCGACGATTGTTGCGCTGGGAGATGTAAGCGGCAAAGGCCTCAAAGCGGCGATGAACGTGTCCATGATCGTCGGTGTATTGCGGGCGCTGGCCGATTCAAGCGATAGCCCTGGCGCGATCATGGAGGCCTTGAACCGTTGCCTTTGTGGGCGCATGCATGGTGGTTTTGCCACTGGCCTGGTGCTGCGACTGGATGCCGATGGAACGGTTACGTTTGCCAATGCCGGGCATCTGCCACCCTTTCTCAATGAGACGGAAATTGAATTAGACGGTTCCCTGCCCCTCGGTTTGGTAAGCATGGTGGGTTACGGTGAAGTCGCGATGCAGTTGCGGCCCGGCGACTACCTGAGCATGTACACGGATGGGCTGCTTGAAGCGCGCAATGCAACGGGGGAGCTGTTTGGATTTGAGCGCATGCATGCTCTGCTCTCCGGTCGGCCTACGGCAAAGCAGGCCACCGACGCGGCCATCGCTTTTGGCCAGGATGACGACATTACCGTGCTGACGCTGACGCGGCTGGCGGCTGGCGAAGAATCGACGACGTCCCTGGCGACGCCTTTCCTGGAGCCAGCGACGGCAGGTCGATAGGAAAAGAAAGTAGAAAGCAGAAAAAGGGAGCATCCAGAATTTCCTTCTGGATGCTCCCTTTGTGTTGTCCTGCAGTCTCGTCGGTCCGTGGAGACTGGCATCTTGAGTGGGTTTCAGATGAAGAGAAACCCCTCTGCACTCATGACCGGTCTCTGCAACAATCTGATGTGCTCTAGTGGGTGGGCGCGAGCACCTTGAATTGAATGGTCTGGGGGCCGGCTGCGGCGTAGTTGCCCTGGGCCGGGTAGCTGATGACGATCGAGTGCGGGCCGAGCGTTGGCTTGGTGAGCGTGATCGTCGCCGCTCCACCGCTGAGAGGTACGGTACTGAGTGGGCCACCGTCGTATCGGAAGGTGATGTTGCCCGAGGCACCAGCCAGAATGGGCTTGGTGAAGACGATGCAGGAGAAATCCGTGCCGAAAGCGATGGTTGCCTTGGGGCAAGAAGTTGGCAGGGTCACCGGGGCAGGCAGGACGTGCAACGGGATCGCAGGCGAAGCTGCCATCAGGTTGTTGTTGAAATTATTGACTTGAGAGAAGACTGCGGACACGGTGTGGCTTCCCGCCGGGATGCCCGGCAAGTAGAAGTAGTCTGCTGCGAACCCGTTCCCTGCAGAGCCGAGATTTTGGGTGGCGAGCAGTGTCTTTCCATCAAGCACGAGCTTGATCAAACCTGAAGGTGGGCGCTTTCCATCTTGTCCGGGACCGACTTTGACGGTGGCAATTGTGCTGCCTGGATACGTGATGCTGGATGCAGAGAGGCTGATCTGCAACTTGTTATTCTGCGGCGGGAACTGGACCGTGTACGGGATGTTGATCACGGTTTGGTTGCCAGCATAGTCGGTCGCCGTGAGATTCAGGCTCTTCGTTCCAGGGAAGGAGGTGTCGAAGGCGTGGCTGTAAAACCCAAACTGCGGCTGACCGCCAGGCCCGTTACCATCACAGTCCGCGACTCCGGAAAAATTGTCGGTGCAGTAGAGGTCGAGGTAAGCATTGTCGCCAACCTGATAGGTGCCGTTGCCTCCGATAAATTGATAGATGACCGCGGGAGCGGTCTTATCCACGGCAAATGGGACAGTGTAGAAGTGAGTGGACCAACTGGCGGTATTGTCCTGGGTGAATTGGAATTCTTCGGTACCGGCGCAGTCCTGGGCATAGTAGTGGAGGAGGTAATAACCCTCGCCCAGACCGGAGATGGTTTGCTGACCGGGCGTGAAGACCGTAGCGGCAGGGATGCCTGGACTCGTCGGGCTGGGGCAGCCGAGCGAATCCGTCAACGTCGTTTCACCAGAAATAGCATCGCCAGGCATGGGCGGCAGATTGTCTGCAGGGCATTCGTAAGGATAAGTCTGGCAATCGAGGGGATGGCCATACTGATCAAGCGGTGTAGCTCCGTTGACGTATGTGTTGCCAAAAGTGAGGCTGGCGATCGGTGAAGGGACAAAGTCAGCTGCTCCAGGCAGGCCAGAGCCAGCCAGGATGGGCGGCTGCGTCGAGAACTTGAAGATTGGGTCAGATTTAAACCAATACTTTGACTTCATCTGACCGGAGACGTGGTCGGTTCCAGGCAGTGCTCCAACCAGCGTGACAGTCGTGAGCGGCTCCGGGACCTGGGCGACACTCACAAAGGTCGAGTTGGGGTGGGTGGTACGACCGGTACCGGCGTAGAGGCCGGGTCCGGAGAAGTTGACCAGAAGGTTTTGCGGGCAGGGCAGGTTTTGCAGGCCGGAGGCTGGATCGAAGGTGCAGGGACCGCCTGTCCACCCTTCGCTGGCCATCAGGAAGCCGATGCCCTCGTGGAATGTTGGTCCATTCGGAACCACGATGTCTGAAAGCGTGAACGCAGGCCCGTCGAAAGTGTCGCGAAATAACTCGTTCGCGAGTGTCGAGACAGGGCATAGCGCTCCGAGTGCGGTGCTGCCAGTACCGACCTTGCACTCCAGCGTGAAAAGCTTGCATGCAGGCGCGCCGCTGGGCAACAGTTCACCGGAGTGGATAAGGCAGCTCGAGGTCGCAAAGGAGGTCCCCTTGGCGAGAACCGACTGGAAGATTGCCGGATCAATCGGGGAGTCGCCGACCTGGGGGATGGTTCCGTTGGTGATGCTGAGGCTTCCCGCCTTCAATGCGGCAGTCAAGTCGTATTCAAAACCGATCTGCTGATCGGTGCTGGGGTTAAAGGTGAAGTCCTGGGAAAGCTGATCGGGCGTTGGGTTGTTTGAATTGATCGGATTGCCCGAAATCAGGGCAGGCCCGGTAACTCCGCCCTGGGTACAATTGGTGTTCAGGAACAGCGTCGAATTTGTAAGGTAACCACCCTCATCGGCCAGATCTATTTTTACCTGAACCTGACCAGATACCAGGCTTGGGCCGATGTCAATGGGGGCCACGCCGCCTGCAGCCACGTAGGGGTCCGGGCTGAGGCCCGTCAACGTGCCTGCGCTGGCCGTATCCATATAGTATTTTGAAAAACAGTTTTGAATGGGAGCCTTGGTGGGCGACCCGACCACCCCGCCTACGCACGCATTAATGGGGCCCGTCGTGGTTTCACCAGCGGATACGGTCACGTTGATGTTGTTATCGACGAGCAGATTACCAGTGCCATCAGGACTTGAGGAAAGGACGGCCTTGATCGGCGATGCTGCGCAATTGAGATTCAACGTGGTGCTGTTGAAGTTTGCAGTCTGAGCACCGTATCCGGTGCCAGTCGCGGAAAGGCGCACGTTGACGGGTCCGAATAGCTGAATCGAATTCTGAGCCATCAGTGCGGGCGGTGCCGTACCCACACCCACAACCGCAATGAAAAATGATGTACTTGAAATGAGCTGGGAAAGACAACGACCGAACCGCATGCAGACTCCTTTTTCTTGACCCCGAAAGCTCCTGAAGTACCCCCTTGGTGCTCGTCCATTCCGAGCAGGAGTAACAAGTTCAAGAACTAAAGTTTCCGCTTGTCTGGTGGATTGACCGATAACATCGCGGCGACCATAACTGAGGGCCCCAGCTTATTAATATACGCATATTGAAGACTGTCAACATCAATCTGATGGAGAGATGAAATAGACATTTTGCCAATAGACATGGGCATTTGAGAGGCAGGCAATATTCCCAAACCGCAGGAATCCTTGCTATAAAATAGGATCGTTTTCCAATCTTCCTAGTCTATGTACATTTCATCGGCGTAACACCAGCGCCATTTCTCGCCGCGCTCGGCTGACTGGATGATGGGGTGCTGCGTCTGGGCGAAATGGGCACGAGCGTGCCTATTTTTTGATGAGTCGCAGCAGCCCACATGACCGCACTCCAGGCACATGCGCAAATGCACCCAGGAGTCGCCGGTCTTGAGGCAGTCCTCGCAGCCTTTGGCTGACGGCTTGACGGGTTTGACATGATCGTTCACGTGCCCGCACGAAGTCTTTGCCATGGTTCCACTCCTCCGGCTCCCGACGATCAAGCGACTACGGAACGCAGCACCTGGATCAGAGCTCTCCCCCAAGCCTACGCTTTCAGCCCCGGAGGAGGGAAGAGATTCGAAGGCAGCGAAGACCGTTATACTGCTCTAGCAAATTGCGGGAAGAGGAATTGAGACTGTGCGAGCCATAGAGAGTACCCTGATCGGCCTGATCCTGCTCAGCCTGGCAACGAATTGGTTCACCTCAGGCAAAACCTCATCGCAGCGTGCCTTGATCGTGATCCGCCCCTTGCAAGGACTCCTGATTCTCGGACTCGCAGCGCATCTCGCCATTGAGGGCGCGCACTGGCAGATGATTCCCGCCTATGTTGCGTTGGTACTTACCCTGGCACTGACGTCGGTTGGGCGAAGGAGATCAATCGGAGCGCTGCTGTCGGCTATCGTCGCGTTGCTGCTGACAGGCTCCAGTTGTGGATTATCCGTGATCCTGCCGATGTTTGATTTGCCCACACCGACTGGAAGCTATGCGATAGGGACACAGATTTTCTCCCTGATCGATAGCAGCCGAAAGGAAGACGCAGAGCCTGATGGCACGCGTGCGCGTGAGTTGGTTGTCCAGATCTGGTATCCCGCGTTGAGCTCGCGTGCCAAGCGGGCAGCTTACCGCCGCCGTAGTGAAACATCGATGGCTTCTTCTTACCAGAGCGTTGACTGGACCCATGCCCGCATTGATGCACCCGTTGCTTATGCTGAGGGCGGCTTTCCCGTGCTGCTTTTCAATCCTGGCTGGAATGGGCGGCGAACACAGGATACCTTTCTCACCGAAGAACTGGCCAGTCACGGATACGTGGTGGTGGCGATCGATCACCCGTATAACTCCGGCCCGGTAGCCCTGGCAGATGGGCGTGTCATTCGGCCAGTGCCTGCGCCTGAATTGTTCGATGACATAACTTCGATGGAAAGTGTATACGCCATCATCAACAGAGAAGTAGCAAAGGAAACCGATGATACCTTGTTTGTGCTTGGCAAACTCCGGCAGATCAATGTCGATGCGCAAAGTCTGCTGGCAGGTCATTTAGACTCATCGAAGATAGCCGCTCTTGGCTACTCCATGGGAGCAGCGGTGGCCGCTGAAGCTGCCCATCGCGATACCAGCATTCGGGCGGTTCTGGACCTGGATACGCCCTTGTATGGAGAGGCAGCAAAGCATGGCATTGATCAGCCCTTCATGATCCTCAGCGAAGAACTGCACTCCTCCACCCCCGAGCAACTATCAAAGATGACGTATGGGCAGCGTCGCGATACCCAGATGGATGAGCAGGACTACGCACACCAGTTACCGCTCCTGCAGAAGCTGGGTGATTATCATTTTTCGATTCGAGGCTCGCAGCATTCAAGTTTTCAGGACGCGATTCTGTTTTCACCGATGCAGTCCTATTCGGGCGCCGGGCAGATTGCACCCGCCAGCATGATGACCATTGTCCGTGCTTACAGCGTCGCATTCTTTGATCAGGCGCTCCGAGGCATCCCTTCACCGCTGCTCGCGGCAAAGTCCAGCCCCTATCCTGAAGTCACCGTTCAATTCACATCCGGTGGTTCTGCCCTGCGGTGAACGGCGGAAAGATCGTGCACCCCAAACGGGTGATTGCCATCCTTACGGGCGCAGCTTACCCTTGAACAGAAAACTTCTGCCTGATGCAAGTTGAGGATTGTCATGAAGGACATCATTCCCTTTGGCCTGCGCACCCACGGTTCAGAAAACCCTGCGGTCTCTCCATGGTCACCGCTGGCCAGGGTGGTGTTTCGGTTCACTTTTACCTATCTTGCATTGAGCATCTGGTTCTGGATTTTTGAATTTTCAGATAAGTCGACTGCGCTGCTAGGAAGGCCCTATCAAGCGGTCTGCAGGCCGTTTTCGCATTGGATTGCTGCGCATGTTTTTCATTGGGTCGGCCCGGTCGAGCCAAACTTTGTTTGTGATACCCGCTACTTATATGCACTCCTCACATGCTTCCTGATAGCTGCCGCGGTCATCACACTCGTCTGGTCGGCACTCGATCGAAAACGGAAGCAGTACGCTGAGCTTGACCGCTCAATGCGCACACTGCTGCGTTATAGCCTGGCTTATCTCTTGCTGCATTACGGAATGGACAAGGTCTTCCTGCTGCAGTTCCCTGCACCTGGCCTGGCACGACTTACACAGCGCTTCGGCGACTATTCGCCAAGCTCGCTGATGTGGGCATTCTTCGGCTCTTCGATGACTTATACCGTCTTTGGCGGAGTTGCAGAGGTGCTCGCGGCATTGCTGCTTCTGTTCCGGCGTACTACGACGCTTGGCGCACTTATTGGTTTTGCAGTCATGTTCAACGTAACTGTAATGGACTTTAGCTATGACGTTGCTGTGAAGATGTTTTGCCTGAACATCCTGTTGATGGCGGGTTACCTGGTCATACCTGATACAGGCCGGCTCTTGAGTTTCTTTCTTCTGAATCGGGCTACAGAGCCAGCCGCACTGCAGCCATTTCTTGGCGGCAGGGCCAACAGGCCGCTTGGAAAACTGCTTAAAGTGGCTGTGATTCTCTTCCTCCTCGTACCACTGACGATACGAGATTGGAAGAACTATCGGGCGATCGGGGCCGGGGCACCAAGGCCTGCGCTCTACGGGCTCTATGAAGTGGAAGATTTTTCGCTGGGCGGTGTTAGCCATCCTCCGGTGCTGACAGACCCGGTGCGATGGAGGTACGTCATCCTGGAGGTGCCGAACATGGTCACGCTGCGCAGGATGGACGATTCCTCGACTACCTGCCGGATGAGCCTGGACGCTGCTCAACACATCATCACAGTGGATGCGGTGGGCGAGGCGGCAGACAAGAGTGTGCTGCAGATGACGAGCGACGGACCCGAAAGCGTCGCTCTCAAAGGGACCTGGGGCGGCGTGGCGGTCACCGCAGAGTTGAAGCGGATTGACCGGTCTGGATTTACTCTGGTCAACCGCGGCTTTCACTGGGTCAATGAAGCGCCGTTTGTGCGCTAAGTATCGGCGTTGTTTTGTTACTCATCCGCTGGCTTGCTTGCGACTGACTCTGGTGTCTTTTCAGGGACGACGAAGAGCATGAGTGTGGGCGAAGGCAGCGGGGCCAGCTGAGGCAGTTCGCGCAACAGGCAAGAAGCCAATTGCTGTTGTGGAGCGGCGATCGAAGAGACGACGACACATTTTGTTGTGGAAGGCCAGCCGTTGATCTGCAGTTCCTGGGCGATCGCAGCGTAATCTCGACCGGGCATGTACAGTACGAGACTCAGGTCAGGCGTGATGCCTGCAAGGCCGTTAGTGTGACCAGCCGCAAGATGACGGGTGGCAAACAGTACACGTGAACTGGTGATGCGACCCGTGAGCGGCATGGCAGCGAGTGCGGCAGCGGCAAAGCCGGCCGAGACGCCGGGGACAATCTCGACTGGAATCTGGACTTCGGCGAGTGCAGCTAACTCTTCGCCTGCGCGCCCAAAGAGCAGAGGGTCGCCACTTTTGAGGCGGACCACGCTATAACCTCCCTGGGCATAATGGACCATCCAATCGTTGATCTCCTGCTGGGTAATGGTCTTTTCGCCGCAGCGTTTGCCTACATTCCGGACGATAGCAAGGCCAGAGGCCGCGGAAAGCACTTCAGGGGAAACCAGGTCATCGTGCAGGATGCAGGTAGCGGTAGAGATAAGCGCATGAGCCCGCAGGGTGAGCAAGTCAAGTGATCCAGGGCCGGCACCGACCAGGTAAACCTTGCCTGCCTCGGCGGCCCTCATGGCTGATCCTTTTCTAGGGACTGGTGTGCAGTGGATTGAAGCAACTTGTCGAGGGTCTGCTGTACCGGGCAAGTCGCGGGCTCACAGGTTTCACGACGGGCAAGCAGATGCAGGGCCCGTTTGCGGTCTTCGCTCAGCGGGTAGACCTGCATCATGCGGGCGCGTGTTTCGCCGAGCCGATCGAGCCACGTGCCAGAGTCTTCAGGGAGCAGGGCGTCCAGTTCTTCGCGCAATCGCTGGGCGAGCGCGGGACTCTTGCCGGCGGTTGAGATTGCGATTTGCAGTTCTCCGCGCCGGACTACCGACGGGTAAAAGAAGTCGCAGTCTGGCGGGTCGTCAATCGAGTTGCAGAGGATGTGACGGGCACGGGCCTCCTCGGCAACGGTGTGATTGATGGCCTGGACGTCTGTACCGGTGATGACGAGGAAGATGCCGTCGAGGTCCGATGGTGTGAATTCGCGCTGATGCCAGGCGAGTTCGCCTGCATGGGCCCATTGCTCCACTTCCGGGCGAGCCGCCGGGGCTACCACGGTAACAGCGCCGCCTGCGCGGAGCAGACTGGCTATTTTAGGCGCTGCAATGTTGCCCGCGCCCACCACCAGACAGGGCCTGCCTTGCAGCTTGAGAAATATCGGCAACAGTTCCATGGAACCGTGTGAACCTCCTCCATTAGCATCGCACAACGAATATTGCGGCAGAAGACGTGCGTCCGTTCCGCTTCGAACCGCACGCTTGAAGCCCTTCAAAAGATGAAGGAATATTACTTTCCCAGGGATTAGAATCCCGTAACCTCAATGAATTCAATCTTGAGGTTCCTTGGGTCGCGGATTGAGCACAAACGGGGGATTCCGCACAATCCCAACGATTTGCTCGGTAACCGTGTCTCTCAATTCATTCACTCTCACCGGCACTCACCCAACCACATTCGCAGAATTGGACAACCGCGGTCCCACGCTGGCACCCGCGGCAAGCTGTACTGCCTTCCTCGCGTTCAGGCCCGCTGCGGTTGGTTCCTTTCATGCGTCCCCCAGCATTGCCGACATCGGCAGCGCGTCTCCACAACTGGTCAAGCGAACCGGAACAGGCAACTCAAGCAGACAAAGCATTCCATCGCAACCAATGCGATGCAATGCCCTGAACATCACGGCCCCTGCGATCTGTCTCGATCGCCGGGGCCGTAGTTTGTGTTGGAGCGAAATCGCTGCGACTTAGAACGAGAGCCGAGCGCTGACCTGAATCTCTCTGCCCGGCGTGGTGACCTCGGTGATCGAGCCAAACCCGGCCGTGTTGACGAAGCGGTTCGGTGTGCCCAGGTTGGTGTGGTTCAGCGCGTTGAAGAACTCACCACGCGTCTCAAGCTTGAGCGACTCCCGCAGGACAAAACTGCGCACCAGGCTCAAATCCATCGTCTGCATGCCCGGCCCGACGACCGAGTTTCTGCCGACATTGCCAAAAGTGTAGGCAGCAGGCGCGTGAAAGGCCAGGGGATTGAACCAGCTGCTCGCATTGTGGGTGCCTGTACCAAAGATCGGCTTGCCCGTTCGATTGGCGCGTACAGGATTTTCGCCGAGCGCGGTGCCTGCATTGGCGGTATCTCCAAAAACCGAGATGGTCAGCGGGAAGCCGCTCTGTGCCATGTAGATCGCCGATGTGCGCCAGTCTTTGGTGAGCGCCCGCGTCGCCGCGCTGCGCGACCATGTCGGGACATCATAGACCGCGCTCAGCGCAAACCGGTTACGCACATCGCAGGCCGGACCCTTTTCAGCCGCGAGATCGTTATCGTTCTGAGGAATCGACGACTCGAACATCGGCGAGCGGAAGTCCGGCGCATCCGAAAGGCTCTTGGACCAGGTGTAATTGGCCAGGAAACTCAACCCTCGGCCAGCACGCCGCCGCACGTTCACGTACCCGGCGTCGTAATAACTGTGCGCCGAGTTCTCAAGCAGGTTAATCGTGCTCACGCCAAAGGTGGTGCTCACGACATTGACGCTCTCAGGAAGCACGGTGTTCGCAACGAAGCTGATTTTCTTGAACGGACGCCGTGGCTGGATAAGCCCAGGACCCGGCTGCGCGTTGTTGATCAGATGAGCGCGCTGCAAGTGGAACCCGCCTGAGCCAAGATACCCAATTTCGACGACCGTATCTTTGCCCAGCGTCTTCTCGACAGATGCGCTCCATTGCTCGATGTACTGCGGCGAGGGGTGCGTCTGCATGCCGGTAAAGCTGACAACCGTCTTGCCCAGAATCGCCGGGGCGAAATCGAAAGTCTTGATCGAAGGCGAGAAGTTATCGCTCTGATTGGTTTCAGGAAAAGTGTACGGAACATTGTGGCGCTGATTGCACCATGTATTCATGTCAACGGGCGTGTAGAACATGCCGAACGCCGCGTGCAGCACCATGCCCGGCCCCGGCAGATTCTGCGAAATCCCGATGCGCGGAGCAAAGTCAGTGCGATTGGGATACATCAGGCCACGCGGCATTCCATTTTGCCCGCCAATGAAGACGCTCGGCGTGCCGTCCGAAGCGAATGTGAGGTTGCTGTTGGTGTACTTGATGTCAACCAGCGCACTCATGTACTCGTAGCGAATGCCGTAGTCGATGGTCGTGGTTTTGGTCAGTCGGTAAGTGTCCTGAACGTATCCATCCGCGTACCACTGGCGCAGGTTCATCTGCGGAACGCCCGCCTGCCGCTGCCGCACGGCCGGCAGACCGAGCAGGAAGCTGGCCAATGCCGAACCGGTGCCATCGTTCGCGCCGATGTCCGTCGTAAATCCGTTGGTGAACTGGTAGTAGCCGCGGTTCTGGAAAAATCCCCACATCGGCCAAATGAACTTCTGGTACAGTCCGCCAAATTTCAGGCTGTGCCGCCCAATCAGCCAGCTCACGTTGTCGCGCCCTTCAATCAGCGTGTCCCAGGCATGCATCGGGGTGGCCGCGTAGCTGTCTCCAATGGGCGAGTAACCCTGCACGTTAAAGAAAGGCGCCCCCCATGCACCCTTGCCGCCAAAGCCAACTCCGGCGATGCCGAGCGAGCCCGTAATGTCGTTCTTGTTCGCGCTCTCCGTGGTGTGATCCATGCTGAGCCGGGATACAGCCACGGTGGCAACGTTGAGCAACGATGGCGCAAAGATGTGGCTGTAGGAGCCCATCCCCTGCTGCGACAGATTGTCATGGATATACCCAAAACCGGGCAGATTCTGGGGCATGAACCCATGTTCGCCCCCCCCGCTATAGCGGGCGAAAGCCGTGTCCTTCACGCCAAACTGATGATCCAGACGCACACTTCCCTGGTCGTTTTCATGAACTTCATTGCGCACGTCAAGGTAGTTATTCGAATCATTGCCAGCGCCCACAACTGTCGGCTGGCCCATCATCGTCATCCCTCCCATGCCCATCATCACGTTGGGCTGGGGCGTGTATTTTGTCAGCATGGCAAGTGCCACGGGGCTGAATCGCTCCACAGGAATCTTGTTGTCTGGAAACTGCTCGCGGGTGAATTGAGGATTCTGCTTGCTCACCGGAAGGGCGGGATTGAAATCTGGATTCTTGACCGTCGTGTTCGGGTCGTAGATATCGACGCCGCTCATGCTGAAGTCGCCGCCGATTTCGTCCATCGTCGGTACGGTTGCCGTCATGGTGTCGGCCTGCACATGCCGCATCGCTTCGTAATTCACAAAGAAAAAGGTCTTCTTCCCATAGACCGGCCCGCCCAGGGATGCGCCGAAGTTGTTCTGCACCAGATGCTTGTTGCCGCCCATATCATTGAATGAATGCGCGTCGAGTGCCCCGTTGCGCAGAAATTCGTACGCGGTTCCGTGCAACCGGGAGCTGCCCGAGCGCGTGACAAGATTGACCTGGCCTCCACCGGCTCCTCCCATCTCTGCCGAGTAGCTGCCCACCTGCACCTGGAATTCCTGCACGGCATCGGGGGACAAGCTCAGATTCTGCGTGTTGAAGGTCGGATCGGTATTGGTTGCGCCATCCAACAGGAAGTAGTTGGCATTGGGCCGGTTACCGCCGACGCTGATGGCCGACCTCTGCCCCGGTCGCCAATACAGGGGGTTCATGTCGCCGGACTGGGCGCCGTGGCTCATGTGCGCGCCCGGCACGGTCAGCATCAGGTCCACCAGCATCCGCCCGTTCAGAGGCAGTTGCGCGACAGATCGTTCATCCACCACTTCACCAACGCTCGCATCCGCGGTCTTGAGCAGGTCTGCGCCAGCCACGGTAACCACGGTCTGGTTCTCTGACCCCACCGCCAACATCACATCGAGCGTCAACTGCTGACCTACCTCAAGCTTCAGAGAGCGGTGTGCCGGCGCAAATCCCTTGCTCTCTGCATCCAGCAGATAGCTTCCAGGCAAAAGGCCGCTGGCCTGATATTCGCCCCTGGCGTCGGTCGTTACAGTACGAATGGCCCCCGTTGTGGACGACGTAAATTTCACCTCGGCATGGGCAATTGCAAGGTTTTGCGCGTCTGACACAATGCCCATCACAACTGCAGAATTTGTCTGCGCATCAAGGGCCGGTTGAATCAACAAAATACACAGCAAGGCCATAAGCCACGAACGCTTCATCTGATCTCCTGAAATTGCACCTCTCTCAACGGGCAGGGAAGTTTACCCGCTCAGAAGGTGCGTCTTCGATTGCTCTCTTATGGGGAACTGCTCAAGGCGAAGTTGCACAAGGCAGGCGGACAATCGGTCGAATTGTCCCAGTCTAAAAGAGGGCTTTCGGGCTTGTCATCCTGCCAGGGGTAGACGACAATCTCCACCCTTCGATGGATTGCCCGGGACCCTCGATTCCCGCCCTGAAACGCGTATGCGGGTGCAAAATCACACAATCGACTCAACCCTCAAAATAATTCTAAAAAAAATCGCCAGGGCCTATATTTTTTGACGCGCCGCCTGCCCTTCCATTGTGTTGAGCAGAATTCCTCCCCCGGATTCCCACCTGCCCAACCAGGAAGCGCGGAGTGAGCGAACACCAGGCTGTTCAGGCAAGCTTCAGCACGTTCGCTCACTTTGAGCCACGAAAGGCTCCCGTCCCGAGGGATGGAGAAGGTTGAATGTTCAGGTTATAGGCCCGAGAGTACGAATGCCGGGCAGGTCGGCGAATTACCCCGGAAGTGGAACTTCCGCTAAAGTTTTGAGTAAGTCGGGAGTCATCGATTCCCCGCTCAAGAAAAGTTTGGCAAGCCGACAGAGTATGGGAAACGCTCTCATGCTCTGTCGGTACTTTTTTATCTGCATAACGTGAATACACCCCAGATTGATATTTCCTGCCAAATTGTCCTCATTCCACTTATAAGAACCCAGGCATTCCTGACAGGCGCCGGGCCAATTCAACAAACACAATCCTATCGCTTTTCACAGCAATCCATGCGTGCCACAGGGCGCGCGCACCGTCTGGGAATTGATTGAATCCACATCTTCACACGATAGATGACGAAGTTACCTATACTCTGGTTTGACTCACCCATCCACTGATAAATGGTACAATTTGCGCGATGCAACCCGTCCTTTCGATTGAAGACCTTTCCCTCTCCTACGGCACGCCAGAGGGCCGTCGCCTGCCCGTTCTGCGAGGCGCACGGTTGAGTATCAGCAAGGGTGAGGTCGTTGGATTACTTGGTCCGAGCGGAAGCGGCAAAACATCTCTGCTGCGCTATATCCTGGGGGTTCAGGTCCGAGGGTCTGAATCGCGCTGCGCATCACTCCGGTTTGAAGGCAATGATCTGCTTTCGATGAGCGTTCGGCAGCGGCATCGACTGCGACGAAGTCAAATGGGCATTGTCTTTCAGGATCCTGTGAACAGGCTGAGTCCCTTCCGCACCATAAGTCGTCAGTTACAAGACGCGGGCGGGGTCTATAACTCGCGCGCTGCTGCACTTACTGGATTGCAGCGAGTCGGTTTTACTGATCCCGAGCGTATCGCCTCTTCTTACCCTGACAAACTAAGTGGCGGTGAATGCCAGCGAGTAGCAATTGCGCAGGCGATCGCGGCCTCACCCACGCTCTTGCTGGCAGACGAGCCAACCTC
>JANYDG010000104.1 GCA_025359885.1 Acidobacteriota bacterium | reverse complement strand
CGGGCCTGGGGCGGGATGCTGGCGGCTTCGAGAGCCTGGGCAATTTGGTCGGTGGGGAGGCTGGCGGCGCGGAGGTTGTTGGAGAGGGTCTTGCGTTTTTGGGCGAAACACTGTTTCAGGAGGGTGATGAAGGGGGCTTCTTCGACGCCCAGTTCGGTGAAGCGTGGGAAAAAGTTCCAGCGGAAGACGGTGGAGTGGACGTCGGGCGGTGGGTTGAAGGCCTCGGGTGGGAGGGTAAAGAGGGATTCGGTGGAGCCGTAAAGCTGAAGCGTGACGGTAAGCAGGCCGTATTCGCGGGTGCCGGGGTGGGCGGTGATGCGGTCGGCTACTTCGCGCTGGACCATGAGGACGGCATGCGAAAGGGATGCGGCGCTGGCGGCAAGGCGCAGCAGGATGAGCGAAGTGATGTAGTAGGGCAGATTGCCGACGACGACCAGCGGTTGGCCAACCTGTTGGGCGAGGGCGACGAAGTCGTATTGGAGCACGTCCTGGCGAGCGACGGAGACGGCGGGGAAGCCTTTTTCGGGGAGGAATCGCTCCTGAATGCCCCAGGCGAGTTCGCGGTCGAGCTCGATGGCGACGAGGCGCTGGGCTTTGGGGGCGATGCGCTCGGTGATGACGCCTTTGCCGGGGCCGATTTCGACGACGGTGCGGGTGGAGATGTTTCCCATGGCGGCGACGATGCGCTGGACGGCGACGGGGTCGCGGAGGAAGTTCTGCCCGAGTTTGGGTTTCGCGGCCATGGCGGTCCTTTTGTGATTCTGGCAGGTGAGCCTTTGGCTATTGTATTTGGTGGTTTGGGGGAGGGTGTGAGGCTTTTGCGTCTGCCCATTTGCAGATTCTGGTGCAAATTGCGCAGCCGGGATGCCAATTGGGGGACGGGTTGCCGGAATCCCGCTAGAATGATTGTTATGAAGCGAATTGACCGAGTGATGTATGCATTTTTTCTGCTGGCTCTGCTGGCGGACGTTGCTCGGGCGCATGTTTGCCTGCCGGTTGGCGGCGATGTGGGCGACAGCGCGATGTTGAGTGCTGCGAGCCAGTTGCGGGTGAGCCCGGCTGGTGATGCGGCGCTGCTGCCTCGACGGTCCAAAGCTGGGGCAAGGCCTGGGACGAAAGCGGCTCTGCCTTCGCTGGCGAAGTTTAGAAGCTATGCTGCGCGGATTTCTGGCTGGGCGCGGGTGCTTTCGAGGTCGTCGAGTGCTTCTGACCTTGGAGTGCTGACGGCTTCGGCCGCTGCGCCGGGTGCGGAAGCAGGTGCCTCGCCTGGTCTGCTATTCCCGTCAGCTTGTATCTCCCCTGGAATCTTTCAGCACTGTGGGAGTCCGGCTCCCTGACCGTCTGAGCATTTTGCCCGGACGTGAGCGCGTTTTCTGCTGACTTATCCCGCACTTTGTGGGGGATGGTCGAAGCCAGCGGATGGTATGCGCTTGGAGGCCCTGGATTGATGCTGCGCACATGTGCGGCGTTTAGACTGACTGATGGAGAGTTCGCTGTGTTTGGTAAGTTACTGACGAAGATTTTTGGTACGAATAACGAGCGCGTGGTCAAGCGCCTGTTGCCGGTAGTGGATCGGATCAACGCGTTTGAGGCAGGGATTGTGCCTTTAAGTGATGAGCAGTTGCGGGCGAAGACAGCCGAGTTTCGCGGGCGGATTGCGGCCCGGCTTGAAGGCATCACGGATGCCGAAGCGCGCAAGGCGGCGGAGAAGCTGGCCGTGGACGAGTTGCTGCCGGAGGCGTTTGCCGTTGTTCGCGAGGCGGGCAAGCGCGCAGTGAAGATGCGCCACTTTGACGTGCAGATGATTGGCGGCATGGTGCTGCATCAGGGCAAGATCTCTGAAATGCGGACGGGTGAAGGCAAGACGCTGGTTGCGACGCTTTCATGCTATCTGAATGCTCTAGCCGGGCATGGGGTGCACGTGGTCACGGTCAATGATTACCTGGCCAAGCGCGATGCTGAGTGGATGGGCAAGATTTACGAGTTCCTGGGCCTGACGGTCGGCGTAATCGTGCATGACTTGAGCGATGCCCAGCGTCGTGAAGCGTATGCGGCGGACATCACGTATGGGACCAACAACGAATTTGGCTTTGACTACCTGCGCGACAACATGAAGTTTGAGCTGAAGGATTGCGTGCAGCGCGGCCACTACTACGCGATCGTCGACGAAGTTGACTCGATTTTGATCGACGAGGCGCGTACGCCGCTGATTATTTCTGGCCCGACGGACCAGACGACGGACAAATATGCGCGGGTGAGGAAGATCATTCCGCAACTGGAGCTTGGCGAAGAGATTGAGGAGAACGAGACCAAGACTCTGACCGGGGACTATGTGGTGGATGAAAAGCACCGGACAATTGGTGTGACCGACGAGGGTTGGACAAAGATTGAAGGGCTGTTGGGTATCGACAACATTGCGGAGCCGGAGAACTGGGACCTGAAGCACTATGTCGAAGTCGGTATCAAGGCCCATTCGCTGTACAAGCGGGACGTGGACTACGTGGTGAAGGACGGCGAAGTGATCATTGTGGACACTTTCACGGGCCGCCTGATGCCGGGACGCCGCTGGTCTGATGGGCTTCACCAGTCGGTCGAGGCCAAGGAAGGTGTCAACATCCGCAAGGAAGACCAGACGCTGGCGACGATCACTTTCCAGAACTACTTCAGGCTGTATGACAAGCTTTCGGGGATGACAGGAACGGCGGAGACGGAGGCGGCGGAGTTCGACAAGATTTACAAGCTGGAGATTGTGGTCATTCCGACGAATAAGCCGATGCTGCGGGCGGACAACTCCGACGTGGTGTACCGGACGATCAAGGAGAAGTACAAGGCTGTGGCAGACGACATTGCGATGGTGCATGAGACGAAGCAGCCGATCCTGGTGGGTACGACTTCAATTGAAAAGAGTGAGTTGCTTTCGCAGACCCTGCAGCGCAAGGGGGTGAAGCATGTGGTGCTGAATGCGAAGTTCCACGAGCGCGAGGCGGAGATAGTAGCGCAGGCGGGCCGTCTTGGAATGGTGACGATTGCCACCAACATGGCCGGGCGCGGTACGGATATTACGCTGGGCGGCAATCCTGACTTCATGACGCGGCAGGAGTTGGTGAAGAAGGGCCTGGCGCGTGCGATCAGCGTGGCTGAGGGCGCGATCAATCCGATGGCACCGGCGGGATTTTTGCGGTTCTATTACCAGGGGCAGGAGTTTGAGGTTCCCGAGCCACAGTGGATGGAAGTGAACGTGGTTCACGCGGCGGCGGTTGCGGCGGAGCATGAGCAGGTGATCGAGGCTGGTGGCTTGTTCATTCTGGGCACGGAGCGGCATGAGTCGCGGCGCATTGATAACCAGTTGCGGGGGCGGGCTGGCCGCCAGGGTGACCCGGGTGCCTCTCGGTTTTATCTTTCGCTTGAAGACGATTTGATGCGCATCTTTGCGAAGGCATGGGTTTCAACATTGCTGGAGCGGCTGGGCATGGAAGAGGGCGTGCCTATTGAGTCGAACATGATTTCAAAGCGAATCGAGGGCGCGCAAAAAGCGGTTGAGAGCCAGAACTTTGAAAGCCGCAAGCACGTGCTTGAGTACGACGACGTGATGAACAAGCAGCGTGAGGCGGTGTATGGGCTGCGACGGCTGCTGCTCTTGGAGGTAGAGCAGCGGGAACTGATTCTCGAGGATTACGTTTCGAACATTCTGAGCATGCTGCTGGAGAAGTTTGCGCCGGAAGCTGTGCACATTGAGCAGTGGGATGTGAAGGGACTGAAGGAAAGTCTTACGGGTCAGTTTGGCTTTGATCTGGATGCGGAGGGAATCAAGCCGCTGGAGATTACGCGTCACGAACTGGGCGAGGCAATTTTTGACAAGCTCAAGGCGGGTTACGCGGCCAAGGAAGCGATTCTGGGCGCGGAGGCGATGCGCTACCACGAGCGGATGGTGATGCTCTCGGTGCTGGATGGCCTGTGGAAGGACCACCTGCTCTCGATGGACCATTTGAAAGAGGGAATCGGCATGCGTGGGTATGCGCAGCAGGATCCGCTGGTGGCGTACAAGCGTGAGAGCTTTGATTTGTTTGAGGCGATGATGCTGCGCTTCCAGGAAGATACGGCGCGGTTCCTGTTTCGGATGCAGATTGTTGGGCCGGACGGGCAGCCGTTTGTTGAGGCACCGGAGCTGAACAGGGAGGTACCGGCTGCGCCGCCAGTGGATAGTGCTGCACTGGCGCCGCCAAGCATTCCTTCGCGACCGATGGAGATTGCGGTGCCGACGCGGATTCCGACGACGACGATTGACGCGCTGGAGAAGGAATTTGAGCGGAAGAAGCAGCGGGAGCTGGAGGCGGCTCGGTTTGCGGGCGCTGCAGGCACGGCTGAGCCGACGCAGCGGCACTCGGGCAGCAAGGTGGGGCGGAACGACCCTTGCCCTTGCGGGTCGGGGAAGAAGTTCAAGAAGTGCCATGGGGCTGAGGCTTAGAGCATTTTCAGGAATACTGTGAAGTGTCCAGCTTTCGCGAGGATGGGTTTTTCTTGATGAAAAATCCAGTCAGCGGTGCGGCCTGCCTTTATACCATTCCTGAAAATGCTTTACGGCCAATTCCTGAGAGCGATCAGGAAAAAGTGGGTGGGGAGATGATTCCCCACCCTTTCTGCATTGCCCTCAGCAGGAAGTTTGATTGTTGGCCGCGATACCCGACGACTACTGTACGAGGGCAAAATTGACGTCGACCTCGACAGTGGATTCAGCGGATGCAGGGACAAATTTCCACCGATGGACTGCCTCTTCGGCTGCACCGGAGAGCATGTGATTGCCGCTGACGGTCTTGGTGGCTGAAACGGAGCCATCGGGAGCGACGGTCGCGGAGACGCGGACCACGCCACTGACGCGCATGCGCTTGGCGAGTTCAGGGTAGGTTGGGCTGAAGCGCTGCTTGATGGGGCGGTCGTCTGCAGCATGCATGGGGAGAGTGAATGCGAGTGCGAGAGCCACCAACTGCAGCATCGCGGCGGCGACGCGCCTAGGCCCTGTCCTGGAACCCTGAGTTTTAAGCCTGGTCATTTGCATCATGGTTTCCATCCGCGGCGAAATGTCGCCTGCCCCCCTTATCGGCGGGTGGGTGGAAATCGTTAAGGATTGTCCAATCTTTCTTCCGGGTGGAATGAGAATCTGTCAATCCCATGATGAGGGGGTTTCAACGCTCGGGAGTGGCAGCGGTCTCGATGGCAGCAAAGGTCAGGTTTTGGGCGGTGCTTCCGGTGGCTTCGCGCCATTGATCAAACAGGCGTCCGTAGCTGGTGGTGAGTTGCTGCTCGGGCTGAATTCCGAGTTGGTGGGCAATGTGGTCGATCCAGGCTGGAGAACCTTCGAGTTCGGCGAAGATTCCGAGGGGTGTTTCATCGACGACACAGTGACCGTGCAGTTCGCCCTTGAGATCGTCCGGATCATCGGCCCATTCGGTGCGCCACTTTTCATAGAGGAAGACGGGCACGAGGCCGAGGGAGGCGAAAACTTCGGCTAGAGCCTGGCCGTCGGAGAGGTCGGTTTCGGTTTCGACGCGGTGTTTATGCCTATCTTCACCAACGCCTGAGTCTGGGATGCGTTTATGGGTGAGGAGCCAGCGGCCGGCGTAGTTTCGGATGCGGAGGAGCTCGCGCTTGAGGCGGAGGGAGCGCTCTGGAGTGTCAAACAGTGTGTTGCTCTCAAAGCTGCGTGGAGTGACGAGACGGAAGCCGAGGTCAGCGAGTTGAGCCTCCAACCGAACCTGGTCATCAACGCGAAATTTGATCTCAGTTTCGATGGCCATAGACTGCCTGGAGTTGTTTCTTCCTTTGCCCGGAGTATACGACATGGGAGCGCACCGAATCATTGCGGTGATAATGGAGAGATGGAAACGCTGCGCCTGCGAGTGGATGCAGACCACATGGATGACCCTGAATCTGAGCAAGCCCTGGAGGCAGCGGCGACGCTGCTCAAGCGGGGCGGGCTTGTGGCGCTACCGACGGAGACGGTGTACGGGTTGGGTGCAAATGCGCTGGATCCGGTAGCAGTGGCGGGGATTTTCAGGGCCAAGGGGCGTCCGGGATGGGATCCGCTCATTGTGCATGTAGCGGATGAGACGATGCTGGCGCAGGTGGTGAGCGAGGTGCCTGATGCGGCGCGGCAGCTGATGCGGGCCTTCTGGCCGGGACCTTTGACGCTACTGCTGCGTCGGTCGGAGACGGTGCCGGATGCGGTGACGGCGGGGCGGGCGCTGGTCGGGGTACGCATGCCAGCGCATCGGGTGGCGTTGGAGCTGATTCGGAGGGCGGGCGTGCCGATTGCGGCGCCGAGTGCGAACCGCTTTGGGCATACGAGCCCGACGACGGCAGAGCATGTATTCGACGATCTGGATGGACGGATTGATGCTGTGGTCGATGCAGGGCCTACGCTGTTTGGCGTTGAATCGACAGTGGTGGATGCGACGAGTGTGCCGATGATGATTTACCGGCCTGGGGCGGTGACGGTCGAGCAGATTCGAGCCGTTGTGAGTGCGGCGGAGGTGTATGTCGAGCGGGCAGGGTTGGCGGATGAGCCTCGGGAGGCGATGCCTTCGCCGGGTGTGGGACTGCGGCATTATGCCCCCAAGGCGCGGCTGATCCTGGTGGAGGATGGTGCGGTGAAAGGGCGTTTGGGTGACCTCGCGCTGGATTTTCTGGGGCAGCGTGTTGGGTTGATGCTGCCGACTGGATGGGCAAGGCTGTCGGGCGCGGGGTATGAGATTTTTGACTGGGGTCGCTGGCCTGACGCTGGGGAAGAGCCCAGCGAGCTGGCGCAGCGCCTGTTTGCCGGGTTGCGCTGGCTGGATGCGCGCGGGTGCGCGGTGATTCTATGCCCGGTGCCGCAGGGCGAAGGGCTTGGCGCGGCGATTCGTGACCGGCTGCGCAAGGCGGCGTGGGTGAATGACATTGACCCATGACAGAAGGACTTGTGCTGGGCTAGCTGATCTTGTTTGAGGCTGAGCCAACTTCTCCTACCTTATGCATATATTTGATGGCGGATTTATAGAGCAGCACTTTTGATTTTCCGCGGACTTTGATGCATTGACGGTCGTACCACTCAATCACGCCCTGGATGCGATTGCCGTCTTCAAGGACAAAGACCATCGGTGTTTGCTGTTGAATCTGCTTTTGCAGGTAGAAGAGCTCGGCCTGTCGATTGGCGCTTTGTTCGTCATGTTCGGCGATGTAGTGCCGATTGACCAGCCCGGGGTTTGCGAGTGGGCGGCGCTTTCGCAGGGGAGAGGCTGAACGGACGCTCGGGGCTTGAAGGGATGCATCAACGTGCTGGTGCTGTTCATTTCGGACAAGCTCAGACTTTTCAAGCGCAGACTTGTCAATCACAGACTTGTCAATCACAGACTTTTCAAGCCCTGGCGGGTCAAGGAGTGCTGTCGAACCTGCTGGAACAGGGGTAGTGTCCTGGAGTCGGACGGTAGGTTTGCTCATAAAAAATTGCTCCTGGAAGGATGACTTGCAGGTTGGATGGATGAAGGCGGCAAAGGACTGCAGGTCTACTTCTCAGACGGCGTGCTCAATGCCCGGGGGTGCGTGTGCCCCTGAGCCTGGCCAGGAAACCGAAGTGGCGTCTGCGACTGATACTGAATGTCTTGACAATTGAGATGCGACGGATCGGTGCCGGGTTGCACGTCAGTGTGAATTGGGGGACTAGTCGTTGCTTAAGGAGAGAGCCATGGCGTCGAGGGAAACGTTGCGGAGCAGGTTGCGGCGCATGCCTTTTTCCACTTCGGCGAGGGCGCTGGCGGCGCGATCGATCCAATCGAGGCTGACGCCTGAGCCGAGCTGGGATAGTTCTGCGGCGATGTCCTGGTTGCGGACGAGTTGAGGCGTTCGGGCGACGAGCATGAGCATGTCTTCGATGAGAGCGTTGGCGGCCCGGATGAGGTTAAGGGTTTTTTGCTGGCCGTCCGCGCCTCCTTTGTAGGTTTCGGTGGTGCGAAAGAGGGATGAAAAGTCGGGCTCGCGGAGGGCGGTTTTGAGGATGAGGAGAGCGTCCTGGCGGCTGGCGAGATAGGCCTCAACGTCGAATCCGAGGGCACGGCCGACGGCTCCGTGGGACATGTGGGCGACGAGAGCGCGGCGGGGGCCTTTGAGTTCGGGGCGGCGGGTGGCGAGCAGGGCCTCAAGGGTTTCGACGGGGACCGCGCCTAACCTGTGGAGCATGGCTCGGGAGCGGATGGTGGGTAGCATCTCGGCGGGGTTTTCGCTGAGCAGGATAAGGGTGCAGTTGGGCGGCGGCTCTTCGAGGACTTTGAGGAGGGAGTTGGCGGCCTCTTTCATGAAGGCGGAAGAGGTGAAGATGAAGAAGCTGCGGCGGCCCTCGATGGGCGGGCGATAGTAGGCGTTGTGGATGACCTGGCGGACCTGGCCGATCTTGATGAGATTTTGCGGCGGGTCGGGCGGAATGATGAGGATATCTGGGTGCGGCTGAAGGAGGATGCGGGTTTCCTTCTTATCGACTTCGCGGAGGTCGTCTCGGGCGGTTACAGCTTCAGCGATGCGGGTGTCGAGATCGGCAGCATCGGCGACGCGCGTGCAGTTTTTGCAGAGGCCACAGAAGTCGGGTAAGCCGTTCGACTGGGTTGGATTGAGGCAGTTGACGAGGCGGGCGAACATGAGGGCGAGGGTGTATTTGCCTGCACCTTTGGGTCCGGCGAGGATGACGGCCTGCGGGATGCGCTGATGCAGGACGGATTCGCGGAGGCGCTGGACGGTTTCCGGATTGCCGAGGAAGTCTTGAAAGCCCACGAATCGAGGCTACCAGAATGATGAGGCTGATGGTGGAAAGAGCGAAGAAAGCACGAACGCAAGGCGAACAATTGGAAGGCATGGGGTATATCGTGTCTGCTGGCTTTATCTTACTCACGGGATTGGAGTTGCGTTGATTTTAAGGTGTCTGCCGATGCGTTTAGGGCGGCATTTGGGAGCACTTTTTGCGGCTAAGTGTGAAGTGTGGGTGTGAATTGGGAAAAGCAAAGGCAAGTGCAGGTTCGCTGCTCTGCTCAGATTGAGAAGTTCGGGTTCATTTGGATTTCATTCTGCACATTTTAGGTGAAATTGTCGGCAAGGTGGGCTGAATTCATTTCGTGGTAGGCTTTTGGGGACTGGAGTTTGAGTGAGCCGCAACCGTTTGTCCTTTTCGCCGACGATTGTCAAACCCTGCGAGGAATCGTGGGCAGCGATGGAGGGCGGTGCGCGGCAGAGGCACTGTGCGCTGTGCGACAAAGATGTGCATAACTTCGCGGCAATGACTGCGGGTGAGATTGAGCGGACGGTGCGGGCGGCAGACGGGAAGCTTTGCGCACGGATTACGCGGCGTGAGGATGGGTCGCTGGTGACGCTTCAGGCGCAGCCGCGGGTATCGGCGGCGGGGCAGTGGTTGGCTTCGGCTTCGCTGGCGGTGGGGGCGGCGGGAGCTTTTGCGCAAAGTGTCGGCGAGGTGCCGAAGAAGGCCGAGGCGGTATTGACGGGGACGGTGTTGATGCAGGATGGGTCGGGGCCTGTGGCTGGGGCGGTGGTGAGCTTGCGGACCCCGGATGAAGTAGCAGCCTCGGTGAAGGCAGACGAACATGGCAACTTCAGGATTGTGGTGCAACCGGGGACGTATGACGTGTTGATTCGTCAAAACATGCTCTATGGGACGCGAGTTTTCTCAGCGAATTTACATGAGGGCGAGCAGAGTTTAGAGGCTGTCAAGACGCATTTTACTATGTTCATGACGACGGAAGCCCCTATGATTCAGTCACCATGGGTGCGATGGAGTCAACGGTCGGAAGCTATAGTCTGCATAGCGCAATTCGCCATCCGTGGAGTTATCTGAAGTATCTGGCGCGGAAGCTTTAGGGCTTGCTTTCAGCCGTTGGATCCATTTGCTTTGGCTGAACCAAGCCCGATGGCCTGGGCTGGTATCGTGTGCGCCGTTGGCTCTGTTTTGCAGGCTGGCTCAAGGCAGTCTTAAAAGCAGATTCCCTGCGGGAATGACAACCAAAAAAGCAATGGCAAAGGCAGAAGCAAAAGCAAAGACAAAAGCAGGTGCTTCGCTTTGCTCAGGATGACAAGGGTGTTGTGTTCAAGCAGGATGACGAAGGCCATTGTTGGAGTCAGGTGGTTGGCATTCATGCCTGGTTGAAAATGTTGTGGTTGATGAACTGGTTGCGGAATTTGCCTTTGGGGTCTTGCTTGCGGAGCAGGGCCTGGAACTCGGCGTGTTTGGGATAGCGGGATCGCAGCGTGGCTGGGGGGATGGTGAAGAGTTTGGCCCAGTGGGGACGCGCGCCAAAGGGTGCGAGCCTGGCTTCGATTTTGGGCAGGAGGGCCATGACTGCCGGGGTTTCAGGTTTCCAGGTGAAGTGAATGGCGAGCGAATCCTGCTGGTAGGCCATGGACATCCACAAATCGTCGGCGGCGATGGCGCGGAGCTCGGTGATGAGCAGGTGGGGAGTGATCTGGTCGCGGAGGCTCTCGACGGCGCGGATGGCCTCGTAGCCGCGGCTGAGGGGGACGAAGTACTCGGTCTGGAGCTCGGCGCCGCTGGAGGGGGTGAAGTTCATTTTGAAGTGGGGCATGCGCTCATACCAGGGGCCGGGGACGCCCATCTGGTCGGTACAGTTGATGGCGGAGATGCCATCGATGGGGTGCATGTTCTCTGTGGCGGCTTTGGCGCCGTGGAATTCGGTGTCGTGTTTGAGGCGTTCGCCGCGGAAGATACGGCTCTTGATCCAGACCTGGTTGATGTTCTGGTTTTGCCAGGTGGTGAAGAGGCTGGTGGAGTAGCCGGAGGCCATGATGGATTCGAGGTTGTGCTCGAGCTCGCTCATGGGCATGTTGCGGTAGACGTTCTGGATCATTTCGAAGCGGGGCTGAACGTCGAGGGTGACGCGGGTGACGACGCCGAGCGCTCCGAGGCCGACGACGGCGGCGTGGAAGTGGGGATCTTTGCGGGTAAGGTGGACGATGTCGCCCACGGCGGTGACGATTTCAAGGCCGGAGACGGCGGTGGCGAGGTTGCCGTTTTTGACTCCTGAGCCGTGGGTGGCTGTGTTGACCGCGCCGACGACGGTGATGTGGGGCAGGGAGGCGAGGTTGTGGACGGCGTAGCCCTTGGCGTCGAGCCAGGGTGCGAGGGTGCCGTAGCGGACGCCGGCACCGACGGTGACGGTTTTGTCGGCCTCGTTGAACTCCATGGAATCGAGCCTGGCGAGGGAGAGCTGGTTGGTGATGGAGTCGGCGATGGTATTGAAGCTGTGGCGGGAGCCGAGGGCGCGGAGGGTGGGGAGGCGCTTGACGGCTTGCTGCACCTCTTCGATAGAGGCGGGTGTTTCGCGATGCTGGGCGTGGTAGGTGAGGTTGCCAGCCCAGTTGGTGAGCGGGGCCTCTTCGGCTGCGGCGGAGGTGGAGAAGTTGGGCAAATTGGGCAAGAGGGCTCCGGTGGCGGTTGCGGCGACGAGGGCGCTGGTGGTTTTGAGGAATTGGCGCTTGGATATATTTGACATATTCTGGCCCCTGGGAATGGAGGTGTTGCACTTTGCCCGATACGCACCGGTTGCCCTATTGGAGTGCCGGATGAGTGTATTGATTTGGGGGTGGTTGGGGCAATAGGGCGGTTTTACGGCGCTGGTTCTTCGTCGTCGATCCAGCGGCTGCCGCAGTCCTGGCAGATCCATGTTTCCTGGCCTAAGGGGAGCGGGACGGCGAAGAGATAGAGGGAGGTGAGGGCGGCTTTGCGCGAGGAGCCCTCGAATGTGATTTTGGAGGATTGACAGCGTGGGCAGTGCGGCTGGGTGAAGGGCGAGATACCTTCGCCGTAATCGAAGGTTTCGGGAATTGGGGCGTCGAGGATTTCGATGGCGTCGGTGGCGTCCGACTCTTCGACCTGGAGGCGGAGGCCGCCGATGGAGTTTGAGATCTGCCAGTCGAGGCGGATGAGGTTTTCGTCGCAGAGGATGGCTTCGATGCCGGCGGATTGGAGCAGGCTGCGGGCTACGATGGCTTCTGACAGATCGCGGTATGTGCGGATGGTGAGGGGAGCCATGGCGGTTTATTAAAACTCTGCGCTTCTAGTATCGGGGTTGTGGGGTGACCTGGATGCCGAATTTTGGGCGGAGGGTGATTTTTGGTTGGAGAGCGATGGTTTGGTTTTCGACTAGTGTGAGGCGCCAGCGCTGGGCTAATGTGGCGAGGGTGAGGATGGCTTCCATCCAGGCGAAGGATTCGCCAATGCACTGACGGCCGCCGCCGCCGAAGGGGAAGTAGGCAAATTTTGGGCGGCTGGCTTTGGCCTCGGGGGTGAAGCGCTCGGGGCGGAAGGATTCCGGGTCGGGGTAGAAGCGCGGGTCGCGGTGGACGATGTATTGGCTGAAGAAGACAAAGCTGTTTTTGGGCAGGCGGTAGGGGCCGATTTCGACGTCTTCGGTGGCTTGGCGGCCCATGGCCCAGGCGGGTGGATAGAGGCGCATGGCTTCGGCGATGACCATCTCGGTATAGGGGAGTTGGGGCAGGTCTTCGAGGGTGGGCAGGCGAGGCTTTCCTGATTGGTCCAGCAGCACTGAATCGACTTCGGCGTGGAGGCGGGCTTCGGCGTGCGGATTCTGGCCGAGGAGGAGCCAGGTCCAGGAGAGGGCGTTGGCAACGGTTTCGTAGCCGGCGAGGAAGATGGTGAGGACTTCGTCCCGTAGTTCTGAAGGGCTTAGCTTGTTGGCGCCACCGGTGCCTTCCTGGTCACGGGCGGCGATGAGCATGGAGAGGAGGTCGCCGCCGATTTGGCGGCCTTCGCGGAGGGCCTGTGCGATCTCGGCCTGCTTGGCGGCGATCATCTGGTCGACGACCTGGTCGAGGTGCTTTTTTGAACGGCGGAAGCGGATGAGGACTGGGACCGGGATGCGCCAGCGGAGGAGGTCTTCGGCTCGTGGGAGGGAGACGAGGGAGTTGTACATGTCCATGACGGCGTTTGACTCGTCATTGATGGCGTGAATCTCTGGAGTGACTTCGGTATCGAAGAGGGTACGTGCGGTGATCTGGAGGGCGAGGCGCATCATTTCGTCGGCGACGTCAATCTGCCGGCCTGGTCTCCATTGATAGGACCATTCCCTGGACTTCTGGTCGGCATATTCGACGATGGTGGAGGCATAGGCCTGGATGCGCTGGCGGTGGAAGGCGGGAGCGGCGATGCGGCGGTGACGCTTGTGGGTTTCTCCATCGGCGGTGATGAGGCCCTCACCGAGGAGGATGCGCATGCGCTTCTGGGTGCGCTCCTTGATGAAGAGATGGGCTTTGTCGACGAGGACTTCGCGGATGTCGGCGGGGTCGGTGAGCAGTACGATGTGGTGCCAGAGGAGGCGATAGTGGGCGGCGCGGCCGAATTTGGCGAGGTATTCGAAGAGGAGGATTGGATTGCGGGGATCGAAGAATTTGGAAAAAGAATAAAAGGGCAAGTTGAGCCGGAGGCCAGGGGGAAAGCGGAATTTGCCGCGATGGAGGATGGTGGCAGGAGGGGTGTCGGCCTGGGGTGTTGCAAGTTCCTGGGCTGGTTGCTGGGCGGGGCTGGCCATGCTGTATTGTCGCAGTTTCGCCGGTGGCCGAGGTTGGAGGTTCAGGAATTTGATTTGATGAGATTGGCCTGGGCGATGCGAGATGCGACGGCCTGGATGATTCTGGCCTCGACAACCTCAATGGATTGGTCACCTTCGATGGCGAGGACGCGGAGGGGTTCGCGGGCGGCGATGGCGCGGTACTGGTCGTAGACGCGCTGGAAGAAGGGGTCGGTTTCGGCCTCGAAGCGGTTTTCGTCAGGGACATGGGGACCGGTGGAGGCGCTGTGCTTGAGATTGCGGCGGCGGGCGCGGGCGAGGGAGGCCTGGAGGTTGGGCAGGAGAAGGATGGTGAGGTCTGGCTGGAGGTGGCCGCAGAGGAGGCGGTGGAGGTCGAGAACGATCTCTGAGCCGAGTTGGCGGCCACCTCCCTGATACGCCTCGGTGGAATCGGTGAAGCGGTCGCAGACGACGATTTTGCCCTGGGCGAGTGCGGGTGCGATGACTTCCCGAATGGCTTGGGCGCGGTCGGCGAACATCATGGCGAGTTCAGTGAGCGGCGCGAGGTTTGCTGATTTGGAATCGAGGAGGAGCTCTCGGATGCGGTCGCCGGTGATTGTGCCGCCGGGTTGTCGGGTTTGGACGGGTTCGATGCCCTGGGCGAGGAGCCAGGTGATGAGCCGGAGGAGCTGGGTAGTTTTCCCGGAACCGTCGAGACCCTCGAAGGTGAGGAAGAAGCCGGAGTGCGAACTGGGAGCCTGGAGGAGGGCCATGAGAGGAGTTTAGCACCGGAAAGTGTGCAATTATGGGACACTTGTTGTTGGCGATGGGTACGGAAGTACATGAACTTCTGGGTGGAGGCTTCTGGAATTCCGGGGCGCGCCTAGCTGCTCACATCTTCGCTGAGTGCGGAGGAGACTGCGATTGGGGTGACGAGGCTCGCGACCAGGGCACCGTAGAGTCCCTTCACCCATAGGAAGTTGACGAGGTTGAGGCCTTGGGGCCAAAGGGAAGGGATGAGCACGGCGCTCGCCGCGACGCCAGCCAACATGGCGAAGAAGGCAAAGGTGACGGCACGCAGGAATGGGTTGCGGATAAAGAAAATTGAGGTAGGAAATCGGGAGATTTGCCCGGAGCGGAGCCTGGCGCGGGTGATGAGCGCCGGTACCAGAGAACTCATGGAGGCACACATAAAGGTTTGCGGGACAGCATCGTGGAGGATGGCCGAAGCAGGGACCGGATTGACCGCGTGGAAGAGAAGCCATGCGATGGTCTCGCTGAGGAGGACATTGATGACGACGCTGATAGCGGTTTCGGTGAGGATGTAGCGGGCTTTTGTCGTTTGCATGGCGGTCGGCTGTGCTTTGTTTGTTGAATAAAGGATGAGCTCAAGAAAGGTACTTTCGGGTACCGGGTGGTTGTCAATGGAATTGTGCGGGGATGGGGTCGCGTGAAGCGCTGGTCTAAATGGGCTTTCGGAGGAAGTGGATTCATTAAACGGTCGCTGTCTTCCAGTCATTTCCTGGCATTATCCGCTTCATGAACTCATCAAACAGCGGGACGGTGAAGGCTGTATCTCCGTGGGTAGGGCTCCAGATCATCCCTTTACTGATCAGTCCTGCGCGGGTTGGCCCTAAAGAACTGACAACTCGACTGAGTTCGAGTGCGATATCGCCTGATCGATGGGGGCCGGGACCGAGTTCGGCCATGGCTCTCAGGTATTTCTTTTCAGTGGGAGTCAATCGATCAAAGCGAACGCGAAAGAAACTTTCGTCGAGTGCTGCAATTGCTTCGTCCGAGGCATTGATCACATCCTGTTGGCGGATTGGACTTTCAGGAGCAACATCCCAGGCATGTTTACCCCATTCCTGGAGGAAGTATGGGTATCCCTTTGTCTTTTGGAGGATCACTTCGACAGCCTGCTTCTGGATTTCGGCGCCTTCGTTTTGTGTGGGTCTCACGATGGCTTCGGCTGCGTCGGTGTCATTCAAAGGCCCAATCTGGGGAAAGTCGAAGAGTCTTTCAGCATAGGATTTGGCATTTCCCATTCGACCTCGTAGCTGAGGCAGGCCTGCGCCAACGACAGTGACTGGGAGTTTCTCCTGGGAACACCTGTGGAGCGCAGATATCAGAGCTGCCATCTGGGCTTCTTTGACGTACTGGATTTCTGCAATTGTGATCTTTATTGACGAAATCCAGTACGTCAATAAAGATCACAATTGCAGTTTCGGCTGCCTTTGCTGCTTCTCCAACTTTTTGCAGCAATGCGGTCAGGTCCCCCTCCAGGTCGCCGTTGTCAGCCAGGCCCGGTTCTGGGTCATAGTCAAACCCTACTTCAATATCCGCGTAGGTAATTTTCAACGCGCGCGCAAAGCCAGCAAGGGCACGTAACCCCCGAATTGCGGAATCGGTGGCGGCCTTCTTTTTACTGAGGTGGAGGAGGGCGAGCCGAAGCGGAGGAGCGAAGAGTGCTGGAAGTGAACGGTCCTCCGGGGCTTCGATGCGAACTGTGAGGATTCCTGAAGCCTCCGCATCTTTCCGTATGTGATCGAGCAGGACGGTTTTACCGACGCCTCGAAGGCCCACCAGCATCACGCTTTTAGCTGGCCTGCCGAGTCGGAGTCTTTGCAGACGTATTTCTACGTCTCGAAGAATTCCACTTCTTCCGGCGAGTTCCGGGGGAGGGCTGCCTGCGCCGGGAGCGTAAGGGTTTCGAATCGGGTCCATATGTAGATAAATTAGCATAATTATAAATAAATGATAATATCGCTAATTTCCCTACAGATGATTCTCAAATATGGGTGGGCATGGAGACGTGGTGAAGTTCAAGGCAAAAAAGGGAGGCTCGCAGCGATTAAGGATTTTGGGCCGCTTATGATGGAACTGGTGGATCTTTTGAGTTCGCTTCAGCCGTTTTGCGCGGCATTTTATTTGAAAGTCGGTATCAGGAATGGGATTTAATTGTGGGATTGTTGGGTTGCCGAATGTGGGCAAGTCTACTTTGTTTAATGCGTTGACTGAAACGGCAGCGGCTGAAGCTGCCAACTATCCATTTTGCACGATTGAGCCGAATGTGGGCCGGGTGGCGGTGCCGGATGCGCGGCTGGAGGTGCTGGCGAAGCTGGCGGGTTCGGCGAAGATTATTCCGACGCAGCTGGAGTTTGTGGATATTGCGGGGCTGGTGCGTGGCGCTTCGCGGGGTGAAGGGCTGGGGA